>CABYCI010000001.1 GCA_902517425.1 uncultured SAR86 cluster bacterium
TTTGATCATCAAATTCACCTTGTTTTTTACTTTTTAATCGATCGTGGAACTCCATTCCTGTTCCAGCAGGAATTAATCTTCCAACAACTACATTTTCTTTTAAACCTCTAAGATGATCTTTTTTACCAGTTACCGCAGCTTCTGTTAACACTCTAGTTGTTTCTTGGAATGATGCCGCTGAAATAAAGGAATCAGTTGCAAGAGAGGCTTTTGTAATGCCAAGAAGAACCCTTTCGTATTCAGCAGGAGTTTTTCCATCAGCTTCTGCTCTAGCGTTTTCATCTACGAGTTCAGCATAACTGACTTGGTCTCCTTGAATAAACTTTGTATCTCCACCATCAAGAATGAGAGCTTTTCTTAACATTTGTCTTAGAATTGTTTCAATATGTTTATCATTGATTGAAACACCTTGAAGTCTATAAACATCTTGAATCTCATTAACAATGAAGTTAGTAAGCTCAGGCACACCCTTTAATCTTAGGATATCATGAGGACTTAAAGGTCCTTCAGATATGACGTCGCCTCTATTTACTCTTTCGCCTTCGAAAACATTAAGAGTTCTATGCTTAGGTATTAACATTTCTTTGTTTTGAGCTTTCTTAGTAGCACCTTCTGGTGTAATAACTAGTCTGACTTTTCCTTTTGTTTCTTTTCCAAAGGAAACTACTCCAGATTCTTCTGCTAAGACTGCTGCATCTTTAGGTTTCCTAGCTTCAAATAGGTCGGCAACTCTTGGCAAGCCGCCTGTTATATCCTTAGTTTTAGATGCAACTAAAGGCATTCTTGCTATCACTTCACCAGCATTAATCTTTTGGCCATTTACTAGATTTACCAAGCCACCTGCTGGTAATGGATAGACTGCAGGTTGTTTAAATTCGCCAACTAAAACAGCCTTACCTTTAGAATCAACAATTTCAATTGTAGGTACCATATCTCGTCCTGCAGTAGTTCTGTCCGCAACTTCAATTATTTCAATACTTGATAATCCTGTCAGTTGGTCTAATTGCTCCCTTACAGTTACTCCATCTTCTATGTCGCTAAACTTAACCTTACCTGAAGTTTCAGAAATAATAGGTCTTGTATATGGATCCCAAGATGCGACCTTAACGCCATCTGTAAGATCAGCTGCGTCATCAACTTCTAATGTTGCACCATATGGAACTCTATATTGTTCAACAATTCTTCCATTAACATCAGAAATAGAACACATTGCATTTCTTGAGACTATAACTTCTAATTTGTCTTTATTAGTAACTGTCTTCATATCCTCAGAAAAAGTCACAACACCTGCACTTTTATTAAAGATTGCATTATCTTCTGATGAACTTGAAGCAGCACCACCGATATGGAATGTTCTCATAGTTAACTGAGTGCCTGGTTCACCAATTGATTGAGCTGCTACTACACCCACTGCCTCACCCCTGTGAACAAGATGACCTCTTGCTAAATCTCTTCCGTAACATTTGGCACATACACCAATGGAAGCTTCGCAAGTCATTGGAGATCTAATTTTCAAACTAGATAAATTTAGCTCATCAATAACTTCTAAAGCATCTTCATCTAACATCGTGTTAATTGGAAAAAGCTCTTTTCCATTAGCATCCATTATTGGTTCAGCAATTACCCTTCCAAGTATTCTGTCAGTTAAAGCTTGAATAATTTCACCGCCATCAATAATAGAGGTAACCACAATTGATTCTTTTGTTCCACAGTCTTCAATATTTATAACAGAATCCATGGATACATCACATAATCTTCTGGTTAAGTAACCTGAGTTAGCGGTTTTAAGAGCAGTATCAGCCAGCCCCTTTCTTGCACCATGAGTAGATATAAAGTATTGCAATACTGATAAGCCTTCCCTGAAATTAGCTGTTATTGGTGTTTCTATAATAGAGCCATCAGGTTTTGACATTAATCCTCTCATACCTGAGAGCTGTCTTATTTGAGCTGGTGAACCTCGAGCGCCTGAATCAGCATAGATAAATACTGAATTAAATGAGGATTGGTCTACAGTTTCTCCATCCGGTGTCTTAGCACTTTCAGTACTAATTTTTTCCATCATAGCTTTTGCTACTTGCTCATTAGCTCTTGACCAAATATCAATAACTTTATTGTATCTTTCACCTCGTGTAACAAGGCCTGAATCAAATTGTTTTTCAATTGCTTTGACCTCTTTTTCTGAAGTATCAATAATTTTTGCTTTCTCTTCCGGAATCACAAAGTCATTAACTCCAATCGAAGATCCTGATCGCGTTGAGAAATCAAAACCTAAATACATTAACTGGTCAGCAAAGATAACGGTTTTCTTAAGTCCAGCTTTTCTATAAGAAATATCAACTAATTTTGATACTGACTTTTTATTTAAAACGTTATTAATATTATTAAATCCTACTTCTACAGGAGTTATTCTCCATATCAATGTTCTTCCAACAGTTGTATCTTCAAGAGATGTTTCACCGTTTGCATGCTCCACTCTTACTTTAATAGGAGAATGTATTTCTAAGTTTTCAGTCTCATATGCTCGGAGTACCTCATCTGGATTACTGTAAACTCTTCCACCACCTGTTGAATTAGCATTATCTCTTGTCATGTAATAAAGACCTAGAACAACGTCTTGGGTGGGATTGATAATTGGTGCTCCGTCTGCTGGTGACAAAATATTATTAGTTGACATCATCAACGCTCTTGCCTCAAGTTGTGCTTCTAAAGTTAAAGGTACATGGACTGCCATTTGATCTCCATCAAAGTCTGCATTAAATGCAACACAAACCAAAGGATGAAGCTGAATGGCTTTTCCTTCAATTAATTTAGGTTCAAAAGCTTGAAGCCCTAATCTGTGCAAAGTTGGTGCTCTGTTAAGTAAAACTGGATGCTCTCTAATTACTTCCTCAAGAACTTCCCATACTTCCGGTGTTTCTCTTTCAACTAATTTTTTTGCAGCTTTAATAGTTGTTGCAAGTTCTCTATTTTCAAGTTTTCCGTAAACAAAAGGTTTAAAAAGCTCTAATGCCATTTTTTTTGGTAGGCCACATTGATGTAATTTCAAATTAGGGCCTGCAACAATCACAGATCTACCTGAATAGTCAACACGCTTTCCAAGAAGGTTTTGTCTAAATCTTCCGCCTTTGCCTTTTATCATGTCAGCAAGTGATTTCAGTGGCCTTTTATTTGTACCTGTAATTACTCTTCCTCTTCTTCCATTATCAAGAAGTGCATCAACTGATTCTTGGAGCATTCTTTTTTCGTTTCTTACAATTATTTCAGGTGCATTTAACTCTAATAATCTTTTTAGTCTGTTATTTCTATTTATAACCCTTCTGTATAAATCATTAAGATCTGATGTTGCAAATCTTCCGCCTTCAAGAGGAACCAAAGGTCTTAGATCAGGAGGTAATACTGGTAAAATATTCATTATCATCCATTCTGGTTTGTTACCAGAGTCCTTGAATGCTTCTAATAATTTTAGTCTTTTAGAAAGTTTCTTTAGTTTTGTTTCAGAATTTGTTTGGGGTATTTCTTCACGAATTATTCTAATCTCGTCATCAATATCTAATTCTTCTAATAATACTTGAACTGCTTCGGCACCCATTCCTGCTGTGAATTCATCTCCAAACTCTTCATATTTTTCGACCCATTCTTCCTCAGTTAGAATTTCACCTTTCTCTAATTCTGTTAGTCCTGGATCTGTAACGATATAACTCTCAAAATATAAAACTCGTTCTATTTCTCTTAAAGTAACATTTAACAACAATCCTATTCTTGAGGGTAAAGATTTTAAAAACCATATGTGAGCTACTGGTGCAGCAAGGTCGATATGACCCATTCTCTCTCTTCTAACTTTAGCTAGAGTAACTTCAACACCGCATTTCTCACAAACAACACCGCGGTGTTTCATTCTTTTATATTTTCCACAAATACATTCATAATCCTTAACAGGACCAAAGATTTTTGCACAAAACAAGCCATCTCTTTCTGGTTTGAAAGTTCTATAATTTATAGTCTCAGGTTTTTTAACCTCGCCGAATGACCATGATTTAATAACCTGAGGAGATGCTAAGCCCGCTGAGATCGTTGTAAAATCTTCTTGACCTGTTTTTAAAGAATTTAATAAATCTTTCAATTTTTTCTCCTATTTATTATCTAAATCTAATTCAATGTTGATGCCTAATGACTTAATCTCTTTACTAAGTACATTGAAAGACTCTGGAACATTTGCATCCATTTCAAAACTACCATCAACGATATTTTTATACATTTTAGTTCTTCCAGAGACATCATCTGATTTAACAGTTAACATTTCTTGAAGCGTGTACGAGGCACCATATGCTTCTAAAGCCCATACCTCCATTTCACCAAACCTTTGACCACCAAATTGAGCTTTTCCGCCTAAAGGTTGTTGTGTAACTAAACTATATGATCCTGTAGACCTTGCATGCATTTTGTCATCTACTAAATGATTGAGTTTAATTATGTACATATATCCAACTGTTACTGGTCTATCAAACTTTTGACCTGTTCTTCCATCATATAAAGTAATTTGTCCTGACTCAGGTATATCTGCTAACTTCAAGAGATCCTTGATTTCACTTTCTTTCGCTCCATCAAATACAGGTGTAGCAATAGGAAGTCCATCTCTAAGATTTTCAGCCAATTCCATAATCTCTGTATTATTAAAAGAATTTATATCCTCTTTATTGGCTGCATTTGTATTGTATAGCTTATCCAGATATGACTTTAATTCCGCGGGTTTGGCTTCATTTTTAAGCATCATGTCTATTTTTTTACCAATACCTTTTGCAGCTGATCCCATATGTGTTTCAAGAACCTGCCCAACATTCATTCTAGAAGGAACACCTAAAGGGTTTAAGACAACATCTACTGGATTTCCTTCATTATCGTATGGCATATCTTCAACAGGCATAATTTCTGAAATAACTCCTTTGTTTCCATGCCTTCCAGCCATCTTATCTCCTGGCTGGATTCTTCTCTTAATTGCTAAGTAAACTTTTACAATTTTGATTACTCCAGGAGCAAGATCATGGCCCCGAATGATTTTAGATTTTTTCTCTTCAAACCTTGTTTTGATATCCTTAATGTATGCTTTATAAAGGGTCTCTGTTTCTTCTATAGTTTCATTAAGGTTCTCTGTATCGGTTCTTATTGAAAAAATATCATTTAATTTGAAATTCTCTAATGCTTCAATGGAAAGTATCTCTCCTTTTTTAACTCCATTGCCCTTAACAACTTTTTTAGATTTTAATAATTCGCAAAGTCTAGTTTTAGTTGCTTGTTCAACTACAGCTGCTTCATCATCAGAATCTTTTTTCGATTGATCAAGGTGATCTTGTTCAATAGACTGAGTACGTTCATCTTTTTCAACACCATCTCTTGTAAATACTTCAACCCCAATCACAGTCCCTTTGGAACTTGATCTTTGAGAAGTATCTTTTACATCTGATGCTTTTTCACCAAATATAGCTCTTAGGAGTTTTTCTTCTGGAGAAAGTTGTGTTTCACCTTTTGGAGTAATCTTACCAACGAGAATGTCACCAGGCTCAACTTCTGCACCCACATATACTATCCCACAATCATCAAGCTTGTTTAAAGATCCCTCACCAACATTTGGTATATCAGCTGTGATTTCTTCAGAACCAAGTTTTGTATCTCTAGCTATGCAAACTATTTCTTGAATATGGATAGATGTGAACCTATCTTCTCTGGCAACTTTTTCTGAAATTAATATCGAATCCTCAAAGTTATATCCATTCCATGGCATAAAAGCTATACGAATATTTTGTCCAAGAGCTAATTCTCCATTATCTACAGAAGGACCATCAGCTAAAATATCATCAGCTTTAACAACATCACCTGCTTTTACAATCGGGCGCTGATTGATACATGTATTTTGATTGGATCTTGTATATTTTATTAAGTTATAAACGTCAGATGCTGTTTTAGATTTTTTGTCTGTTACCCTAACAACTATTCTGGATGCATCTACACTTTCCACAACACCCGAATTTCTTGCAACTATACAAACACCTGAGTCTCTAGCGACAACTGTTTCTAATCCGGTTCCAACAAGAGGTTTTTCTGCTTTAAGAACAGGAACAGCTTGTCTTTGCATATTTGATCCCATTAATGCTCTATTCGCATCATCATGTTCTAAGAAAGGGATCAAAGATGCTGCAATAGAAACAACTTGTTGAGGAGAAACATCCATTAGGTCAATTCTGTCAGGTGACATTAACTCAAATTCATTAGCATGCCTAACAGCCACTAAATCATCTATAAATCTATTGTTTTTATCTAACATTACATTTGCCTGAGCAATGACATGTTCTGCTTCATCGATTGCCGATAAATATATAATTTCATCTGTTACCTTGCCATTAGAAACTTTTCTATATGGTGTCTCAATGAAACCATACTGATTAGTTCTGGAATAAGACGCAAAAGAATTGATTAAACCTATATTTGGACCTTCTGGTGTTTCAATGGGGCAAACTCTTCCATAATGTGTTGGATGCACATCTCTAACTTCAAAGCCAGCTCTTTCTCTTGTTAAACCTCCAGGTCCTAAAGCTGAAACTCTTCTTTTATGAGTAATTTCTGATAATGGATTGTTTTGATCCATGAATTGAGAAAGTTGACTCGATCCAAAAAACTCTTTGATGGCTGCTGTAACAGGTTTTGCATTTATAAGATCTTGGGGACCTAGTTCATCTGCTTCTGCCATACTAAGCCTTTCTCTAACAGCTCTTTCTACTCTAATAAGTCCAACTCTAAACTGATTAGCCGTCATCTCACCAACAGACCTTACTCTTCTGTTACCTAAATGATCAATATCATCAACAATATCATGGCCATCTCGAATATTAACTATGCCTTTCATAACCTCAATAATGTCCTGATCATCAAGAATATGTGGATTTTCTTTTTCTGTATCTAGCTTAAGTCTTCTATTAAATTTCATTCTTCCAACTTCAGAAAGATCATATCTCTCTTCGTTAAAAAACAAGTTATTGAATAAAGTTTCAGCAGAATCTTTTGTTGGTGGTTCGCCAGGTCTCATCATTCTATAAATTTCAACCAATGCTTCTAGTCTGTTTGATGTTGGATCTACTCTTAATGTATTAGATATATATGGTCCCTTTACTAATTCATTGATATATAAACACTTAAGTTCTTTGATTTCATTTTCTTTAATCTGAGATAAAACTTCTTCATCGATTTCAGTATTTGCTTTAAATAGTGGCTCAGGATCTTTTGCTTTTTCTTTAACTTTCTTCTTCTTAACTTCACCAGTTTCTTTATCGATATTTTCCTTTTCTACTTCTATCTCTTTATCGGAAGTAGAATAAATATCTTCTGCTAATACTTTACCAATCAAGAATTCTTCAGAGAGAGTGATTTCGCTAGCCTTTGAACTTGTTAATTCCTTTATATGTCTAGCAGTTATTCTTTTACCTGCTTCAACATATACCTTACTTTTAACTTTTATATCAACCGGTAAAGTCTCACCTCTTAACCTTTCAGGAACCAGGGCAACTTTAACTGAATCCTTATCGATCTTATAAGTGTCTGTCTCATAAAATTCTGAAATAATTTCTTCAGTGCTCATGCCTAAAGCTCTTAGCATAATTGTTGCTGGTATTTTTCTTCTTCTATCTATTCTGCTAAATAAAATATCTTTGGGATCAAACTCAAAGTCGAGCCATGATCCTCTGTAAGGAATGATTCTTGCAGAATATAAAACTTTCCCTGAAGAATGTGTTTTACCTTTATCATGATCATAAAATACACCAGGAGATCTATGAAGTTGGGACACAACAACCCTCTCAGTTCCGTTAACAATAAATGAAGCATCATCGGTCATTAATGGGACCTCGCCCATAAAAACTTCGCCCTCTTTAATATCTTTTACTTCCTTAAAATTAGAATCTCTGTCAAATAAAACTAGCTTTACTTTTATTCTTAATGGTGCTGAATAAGATAGTCCCTGAATCAAACATTCTTGAACATCATATGTATTTTTTCCTAATTCATAAGAAACATATTCTAAGGCTGCATTTCCTGAAACACTTTTTATAGGAAATAGAGACTTGAATACCTCTTCAAGTCCCTGTTTTTTTCTTGCTTCAGGTGCCACATCAGCTTGTAAAAATTCTGCATAAGAATTTGTTTGGGTCTCGACAAGGTTTGGAAGTTCCATAACCTTTGCAAAAGTACCAAAGTTCTTTCTTATTCGTTTCTTTTCTGTATAGCTATATGACATAAATGCGCCCTGTTAAATTAATATGATTGTTACTTTAGCTCGCCTGTTGCTCCAGCTTCACTAAGCTGTGCTAACATTTCTTCTGCTTCCTCTTTCTTAACACCTTCTTTTAAAGTGCTAGGAGCTCCATCAACCATATCTTTTGCTTCTTTAAGTCCTAAACCAGTTATTGATCTAACTGCTTTAATGACTTGTACTTTCTGATCGCCTACTGCTGATAAAACAACATCGAACTCACTTTTCTCTTCAGCTGCTGGAGCATCATCGCCGCCTGCTGCTGCTGGTGCTGCTGCTACAGCTGCTGCTGCAGTTACACCAAATTTTTCTTCAATATCTGATATAAGATCTACTAAATCCATAACAGACATTTCTTCTATTGCTTTTAAGATATCTTCTTTACTAGTTGCCATTCTTATTCTCCTTATAATTTAGGCTGACGCCTCTTTATTGTCTCGAACTGCTGATAAAACTCTAGCTAATTTACTTGGAACTTCATTTAATAAAGTAGCAAATTTATTAACAGGAGCTTGTAAAACATTAGCAATCAGGCCATATGCTTCATCTTTAGATGGAAGTTTTGCCAAAATATCAATTTGACCTCCATCTAACAACTGCCCTTCAACTACCAAAGCTTTGATTTCTAAGTCATCAAAATTTTTAGCATATGTTTTAAGCAATTTAGCTGCTGCACCTGGTTCCTCAAAAGAAAAAGCAAATAATGAAGGTCCAAATAGAACCTCATCAGAGCATCCAAAGTCTGTTCCTTCAAAAGCTAATTTAGCAAGTGAATTCTTGATGACCTGAATGTGAATACCGGATTCATTTGCTTTGGTTCTGATCTCAGAAAGCTCAGAAACTTTTAAACCCCTAGCGTCAGAAATTACTAAAGAAGATGCATTAGATGCTACTTCTTTGACTTCCTTAACAATATTCTCTTTTTCATTTTTAGATAATGCCACTGCAATTCTCCAATTAAAGCCTTTCGGCTATTTGGCGACAAATTGCAAAATTACAATTTGAACACCACCTACGTAGGAAATTAAGTCTTTCGACACCTACGGTCTTTGACGGCTGCGTAAACGCAACTATCTAGCTTTGTGTTTCCACAAAACTAAAACTTATACCAGCTCACCAGAGTTGATTTTTACTCCTGGTCCCATTGTGCTATTAATAGCAATACTTCCAATAAAAACACCTTTTGCAGATGCTGGTTTTAATTTTTTTAATTCTTCTAGTAATGCTGAAGCATTTGCTTTAATTTTATTAGCATCAAAGCTTACTTTTCCAATGCTTCCATGAATAATTCCATTTTTATCTGTTCTAAACCTAATTTGGCCTGCTTTTACATTTTTAATGGCAGTAGCTACATCATCTGAAACTGTTCCTGTTTTAGGATTGGGCATTAATCCCTTTGGTCCAAGGACTTGACCTAATTTACCAACAACTTTCATAGCCGCGTTTGTTGAGATTACAACATCTACAGTAATTTCTTCTTTTGTAAATTTTTCAGCTAAATCATCCATTCCTACAAAGTCGGCGCCAGCTTCTTCTGCAGACGAAGCTTGATCTCCATCGGCAAAAACTGCTACAACAACTTTTTTACCTAAGCTGTTAGGAAGAGTAACTGCTCCTCTAACATTTTGATCTGATTTATTAGGATCCACGCCAAGCCTAACTGAAATATCAACAGATTCATCAAATTTTTCTGATTTGATAGATTGAAAAATTTCCATAGCTTCGTCAACAGAATATGACTTCTCTGGATCAAGCTTTTCTTGAATAATTTTCTCTTTTTTTGTTAATTTACTCATAAATCAGTTTCTACTCCCATGCTCCTAGCAGTTCCAGCAATAATTTTTACAGCTGCATCAATATCATTAGCATTTAAATCAGGCTCTTTTGCCTTAGCAATATCTTCAAGTTGAGATCTAGTTAATTTGCCAACTTTTTCTCGATTTGGCTCACCGCTTCCTTTAGGTATATTCAATGCTTTTCTTATTAAAACTGCTGCAGGTGGTGTTTTTACAACAAAGTCGAAGGTTTTATCTTCATAAACATTTATAACTACAGGTAAAGGCATTCCTTTTTCTGAATCCTGAGTTGCTGTGTTAAATGCATTACAAAAATCCATAATATTCAGACCCACTTGCCCTAGAGCTGGGCCAACAGGAGGACTTGGATTCGCTCCACCAGCTGGAATTTGTAATTTTAGAACATTAACTACTTTTTTTGCCATTATGTTTTCTCTATTTGCATGAAATCTAAATCTACCGGTGTAGCTCTTCCTAAAATCTGCACAGACACTTTTACCATATTTCTTTCATAATCTACATTTTCTACAACGCCATTAAAATCATTAAAAGGGCCATCACATACTCTTATTACTTCACCTGGTTCGTAAATTGTTTTTGGTGCAGGGGCATCTTCACCAACTTCAATTCTGTTAATAATGCTGTTAACGTCGTCTTCAGAAATAGGTAGGGGTCTATCCCTTGTTCCACCAACAAATCCTGAAACTCTTGGAGTAGATTGAACTAATTGCCATGAGTCATCTTCTAAATTCATTTGTATCAAAATATATCCTGGAAAAAACTTTCTTTCAGTGGTTTTTTTGGCGCCACCTTTAAGCTCAACTATCTGTTCTGTAGGTATTAAGATCTCGCCAAATTTATCAGAAAGGTTGTTTAACGAAATCCTTTCTTCCAATGCAACTTTTACTTTTTGCTCATAGCCTGAATATGCTTGTATTACATACCAATCCATAATCTATCCCAGTACCAAACTTGTTAAAAAACTTAAAAGGGATTCAAGTCCCCAAAAAAATAAACACAATATAATAATGGAGCCAAAAACAATCATAAATGTTTGAGTTGTTTCCATTCTAGTTGGCCAAACCACTTTTCTAATTTCAGTTCTAGATTCTTTCATTAATTTTAAAGAGTTGAAGCCAAAATTTGTAATTGCAATAAGCCCCAATCCGATAATAAATAATAATAAAACACCTAAAACTCTATACAAGAAAGCAATTTCAACAAAATAACTATTTCCAACGACAGCGGCGGCAAATACTAATATTGCTAACAACCATTTAAGGTTATCAAGAGTTTTTGAAGTAGATTCTTTATTCATATTTCAACTCTTTACCAGTTCCCTATTCATGGCAGGCCAGGAGGGACTCGAACCCCCAACCCCCGGTTTTGGAGACCGATGCTCTACCAATTGAGCCACTGGCCTAAAACTTATTTTCATACTCTGCAAAGACAAGCAAGCCGAGACATAAAGCCTCGGCTAGCAAATCTTATATTACTCTACAATCTTTGATACTACGCCAGCACCAACAGTTCTTCCGCCTTCTCTAATTGCAAATTTTAATCCTTCGTCCATTGCAATTGGGGCAATTAATGAAACAACCATCTTAATGTTATCTCCAGGCATAACCATCTCAGTTCCTGAAGGAAGCTCACAAGCACCTGTTACGTCAGTAGTTCTAAAGTAGAACTGTGGTCTGTAGTTATTCATAAATGGTGTGTGTCTTCCACCTTCATCTTTGCTTAAAACATAAATTTCAGCTTCAAACTTAGTATGTGGTGATATAGATTTTGGCTTAGCTAGAACTTGTCCTCTCTCTACAGCCTCTCTTTCAACACCTCTAAGAAGAACACCGCAGTTTTCACCTGCTCTTCCTTCATCAAGTGACTTTCTAAACATTTCAACACCAGTACATGTAGTTTCAGATGTTTCTTTAATACCTACAATTTCTAAAGCGTCGCCTGTATTAACAATACCTGTTTCAATTCTTCCTGTTACTACAGTTCCTCTTCCAGATATAGTAAATACATCTTCTATAGGCATTAAGAATGCTCCATCAACTGGTCTTTCTGGCTCTGGTACATAAGTATCAAGAGTTTCGATTAATTTTTGAACAGAAGGAACACCAATATCAGATGTGTCACCCTCTAAAGCTTTTAGAGCACTACCTACAATAATTGGAGTGTCGTCACCTGGAAAATCGTACTCATTTAAGAGCTCTCTTATTTCCATTTCTACCAATTCAATCATCTCAGGATCATCGTTTTGATCAGCTTTGTTCATGTATACAACTATATATGGAACACCAACTTGTCTTGCAAGAAGAATATGCTCTCTAGTCTGAGGCATTGGGCCATCTGCAGCACTTACAACAAGAATAGCACCATCCATTTGGGCAGCACCAGTAATCATGTTTTTTACATAATCAGCGTGACCTGGACAGTCTACGTGCGCATAATGACGAGCAGTAGAAACATACTCAACATGAGAAGTAGCAATGGTGATTCCTCTTTCTCTTTCTTCTGGTGCATTATCAATATTTGCAAAATCAACTGCATCTCCGCCGAATACTTCAGCAGCAACTTTCGTTAAAGCAGCTGTAAGTGTTGTTTTACCATGATCAACGTGACCAACAGTTCCCACATTAACATGGGGTAAGGTTCTCTCGAATTTTTCTCTAGCCATTTTTTATGCCTCTCTAAAATTTATAAATGGAGCTCATAACCGGACTTGAACCGGTGACCTCTTACTTACCAAGCAAGTGCTCTACCGCTGAGCTATATGAGCCCGTTAACAAGCATCCCATTTTTGGTGGCGTATTATCACTCTAAAAAGCTATAAACTCAACCTTTTTTATAAGATATTTTAGACACCAATTTAATCAAAAAATTAATGGTGGAGAGGGTAGGATTCGAACCTACGTAGCCGAAGCGGCAGATTTACAGTCTGCTGGTATTAACCACTCACCCACCTCTCCATTTAAAGGTAGCTATTTTTGTTCTAGAATGTCTTTAAGTCAACTAATTTCTTTCTTTGAAAAAGCTAAATAAAGATAAAATTCTTCATAAATTGCCCTCAAATAAGGTAAATCTCAAGATTTATCATGAGATCGACTCAACTAACGATGAAGCTAAAAGAATTGAGTTAGATAAAGATTTTCATGTAATTATTGCTGAAAAGCAAACAAAAGGTAGAGGCAGATTGGGAAAAAAATGGTCTAGTCCACATTCTGGAAATATTTATATGACAATATGTACTGAGAATGACCTTTCTAAATTACCTATTAGTCTTATAACAGGATTAATTTGTAAAAAAGCTATAAATAGAATTTCCAATAAACCCATAATAACGCTGAAATGGCCGAATGATATTCTGCTAAATAATAAAAAAATTGGTGGAATTTTAGTTGAAAGTGAAGTTTATGATAAAAAAATAAGAACAATAATAGGTATAGGTATTAATATAAAAATAAAAAAAGAAGAATCATGGTGGGGTGATTTATCTAAATTTAGTATTGAAGCCAAAAGAAATGAGCTTATTAACCAAATATTATTTGATTTCATAGAAAAATCCGATAAATTAGATTTCAACTGGATGGATGAATGGAAAAATAGTTGTATTCATATGAATAAAAAAATCAAAATTAATAATGGTGACGCCTTTGAAAAGGAAGCTATATTCTTAGGTGTTGATAAAAATGGGAATGCAATTGTTAAAACTAACCAAGGAAAAGAATTTATATCCAGCGGCGAAATTAGCATCAAAGGAGTTTATTAAAAATGATACATTATGTTAAAAATATTTCTATCAATGAAAATATTCCTGGGGATTTAGAAGAAATAGTTTTTGGAGCTGGCTGTTTTTGGGGTGTAGAGAAAAAATTTTGGAATTTATCTGGAGTATTTGTTACATCAGTTGGATACTCAGGCGGTGATAAAGATAATCCAACTTATGAAGATGTTTGTTATAAAGATACAGGTCATGTTGAGGTAGTAAAGATTATTTATGACCCGAAAGTCATTAGCATCAATGAAATACTAAAAGTATTCTGGGAGTGTCATGATCCTACTCAAGGTATGCGGCAGGGTAATGATATTGGAACTCAATACAGATCAGTAATCTTTTGTACAAATGAGGATGACATTGAAAGAGCCAATGATAGCAAAGAAAAGTTTCAAAAAGTTTTAAGCAAAAATAAATATGATGATATTACAACTGAAATTAGTTTAATAAAAAACTACTTTTTGGCAGAAGAATACCACCAGCAATACCTAGCCAAAAATCCTAATGGATATTGTGGGCTAGGCGGAACTGGTTGTACTCTAGATTAAAGATTAATCAGGATTATACTGAAGTAAAGCTTGCTCCATGTATGTTCTTACTGGTTTGAATGTTGTTCCAGCTTCTTGAACAAACTCTGCAAACTGAGGTGTATTTGTGTAGTTTGCTAAAAAATTAAGTGCCTCAGCATTTGAATTAAAGTATACAGAAACTGAATGAGTAACATTGCCACCACCAGTATGCTGTTGCCTCAAAAGATATGCTTCCCCACCAAAAGATTCTTTAAACATCTTTGCTGACATCTTTTTAAAAGCATTGAAATAAACAACAGGATTACTTACTTCACTTACAAAAGTAACTCCGTAATTAGCGCCTCTTCCGTCACCTTCAACTATCAAATAACTAGTCAGATTTTGATAGTAAGGTTCTGCTCCAGCAGCCGCCATCTCCAGCCCAAATACGGCAAACGCAGGTGAACTAGAAAATGTTTCAGATGCTTCTTGAAATCTTTCAGCACTCTTATAATAAAAATTTATTGAATGGGTAATGTTTGAATTCCCTTGAAGACTAATCCTTGATAAAGCAGCCTCATATTTTTGCTCTTTTATCTCTGGACTATTCATCATTTTATCGAATGCAGCTCCACACGCAGGTTCGTTAGGACAACTAAAGAAATAGTTTGCCTGGAACTTAGAATAATTTGGTTCCGTATGATCATCAGCAGATAATCCAATCGATGAAATCATAGCTATACTTAATATAATTTTTTTCATTTTCTCTCCATAAAAAAAAATTGAGTATTTAAATTATATTAATATATTTATTTATGCAACCTAATAAATGTATACATTATGTATCTTTCAAGTTAATAACTAATGATGTAAAATTTGCGCTTCGCCACCTTAGCTCAGTTGGCTAGAGCAGTTGATTTGTAATCATCAGGTCGTCAGTTCGAATCTGACAGGTGGCTCCATTTTTGAAAAAGTCAAAAAAACAATTAATTAATTGTTAATAACTTATTAATTTTATAGGATAGGATATGTCAACAAATAATGATTCTGAAAAAGATAAAATATTAAAAAAAGATTTTAAGACAGCCCAATATATTTATATATCAATCTATCTTGGATTGATTATAACATTAATTGTTATGTACTCTTAAAGTATGGATCTTTCTGTATATGTTATTGGTAATATTATTTTTATTGCCCTCTTGTACTGGGTAGTTAAAAACAAAGATAACTAGTTTCGATAAGTATTAGGCTTTTCTGGGTCGGATGTGTATCTGTCACGTAGTCTTGAAGATCTTGTTGTAAGATCTATACTTTGACCATTTATAAATACATACTCAGGCATTGAAGATGGCTCTAAAGGATCTGCATCCCAAATAATAATATCTGCGAAATTTCCTTGTTTAATCTCTCCTCTTTTTTCAAGACCAAAAACTTTTGCAGGAGTTGCGGATAATCCTCTTATTGCAGTTTCATAAGACATTCCGTTAGCAACCGCTACTCCAGCTCCTTGTCTTATTAAATGAAAATTATGGCTCCTTGGAGCAGTAAACATCAATTCAATATCAGCTTTCTCTAGCATGCCAGCCATCTTTATATTTGATGCGAGTTCATCAAATGAGCCTGGAATATTGTTAATAGGGTTAATTATTAATGGTATATCATTTTTAGCGATTACATCTTTAACCAGATTGGCTTCTTGAGCTCCCATAATTATCAAATTTAAATTATATTTTTTCTTTATTTCAACAAGCTTAAGTAGATCTGATGCGCGATGAGCTTTCATTACTAATGGCAAATCGTTATTAAGTAATTTAAATAAGGCTCTTACATCTCTTGGGTGAAGTTCCATGAATTCAGCAATTGTTGAATTATCAATCACTTCAGAAATATCAGCATCTTTAGAAAGATCTTTTTGATTTAATGACTTAGCAAATGATAATAAATCATCTATAACAGCATACGTTTCAGATCGAGAGTGATTGCTGCTTCCTCCAACGCGTCCTGTCATGACCATGTCTTTTTCACCAGTAATATCTAATTCTCCATCAAGAACAAAAAATGAACCTAGTCCACCAATAGGACTCGCTGTATTTTGAGGAATGGTTAAGGCAGATGTAATCCCATTAGATCTGTTCCATGGAATGAGAGTTGAATTTGGATTAAAAGCATCATAAATACTAAACCCAATCTTATAAATTTCTGAGGAATCATCTCTAGTAACACTCAAAGCTCCAATTTCAACTATCCCAATATTAGTATCTGTTGCTATAAATCCTGGTGTAACTATTTTGCCAGATGCATCAATAATAAAGTCACCTTGCATATCATTAGGAGAAACTTTTTTAATTATTTTTCCATCTATAAGAACATTTCCCTCATAAGGTTTGTTTGTATTGCCATCATATATAGTGGCATTTTTAATCAATATTGTTTCTGCAAAAACAGTTGTACTAAGAGTAATTAATGCATATCCAAAAATGGCTGTTATATATTGATGAATTTTTTTATTGAACATTACTCTTACTCAGTCCTGTTTTTAGATGGTTTAATTATCCCAACATCAAAATCACTAGATGGATAAAAATTTGTTGCTCTGTCATATGCAAGAGCGCCATCTATAAAAACAGTTTCAGCTAAAGCATAAACACTGAATGGATTTTTTGACCATATAACTACATCAGCATTTTTACCAACTTTTAAAGATCCTGTTTGGTCATAAATACCAGCTGCCTTGGCTGGATTGCTTGTAATCCAATTCATTGCTCTAGCTTTTGTAATTTCAAAACCTGCTCTTAATCCTGCAGCCAGTGCTTTTGAAGCTTCTTGATTAAGATGTTGGATACCTATTGCATCATCTGAATGAACAATAGCGCAACCAGTTCCATTTCTTGCTTGATCTACGATTGCGATATTTGCTTGCACCATATCGTATGCTTCATGTTTAAAGCCCCACCAATCTGCCCATAATGCTCCGCAAATACCATTATCTGCTAATAAATCTGCAATCTTATATGCTTCAACACCATGATGAAAAGCTGTAATTTTATAGCCAAATTCTTTAGCGACATCTATCATTGATGCCATTTCATCAGCTCTGTAACAATGGTTATGAACTAGAATCTCACCTTTCAAAACCCCAGCCAATGTATCAAGCTCTAAATCTCTTGTAGGCTTATAGCCCATTTCTTTTGCATCTTCTGATTTAGACTCGTATTCATTTAAACGATTTAAATATGATTCTGCCTCAATCCATGCTTTTCTGTAACCAGCAATATTTCCCATTCTAGTTGATGGTGCTTGTTGTCTGTTTCCATATACCCTTTTTGGGTTCTCGCCACATGCCATTTTCAACGAATGAGGGGCATCTGGAAATTTCATAGAATTGATTGTATTTCTTTGAAGATTTTTAACTGTGACTCCCCTTCCTCCGATTAGGTTTGCAGAGCCAGGAAGAACATGAAACGCTGTCACACCACCACTAAGTGCAAGAGTATATTGAGGGTCTTGTACCCACATTGAATGTTCAGCCCAAACATCTGCTGTTACTGGACTAGTTGCTTCATTTCCGTCAGAGCTGGTTGAAACACCTGGAGCAGGATAGACGCCCATATGAGAATGTATATCAATAATTCCAGGAGTTATCCATTTTCCTGTCGCATCAATTACTTGAAAGCTATCCGATACTGGCAGATCTTTTCCAATAGCTATGATTTTTCTATCTTGAATTAGTAAATCAGTTTGCTGAAATTCGTTACCCTCTCCATCATAAATATTTGCATTTTGAATTAATAAGTTAATAGGAGGCAAAGGTTCATATGTGGATTCAAATGGTTTTGCTGATAATTCTATATTAAAGCAAAGAAAGACTAAGATTGATAATTGTAAGTACTTTATTAAATTGGTCATATATATTTAATAATATAATCTATAATTAGTGAACACGAAAGGTATATAAACTAAAGAAGATGGTAAACCTCAAAAAGATGGGATAGAAGAAAATTATGCAGTTAAATTATTTTAATAGGCCTTATTTTGAAAACGGAGCTATAAGTAAATTATCTGAAGTCTTGATAGCTCAACAAATAAACAATCCTCTAATTTGCACTGATCCTGGTTTGTCTTCAGTAGGGATGACTGACAAAATTAAAGATCTTATCTCTAGTGATTTTTCTTCATCATTTTTTGAAGAAACTCCTGCTAATCCTACAGAAGAAGCTGTTATGAATGCTCTAAAAGTATATAAAGACAATAATTGTGATGGTGTTGTTGGTTTTGGAGGCGGTTCAAGTATGGATTTAGCTAAAGCAGTTGCACTTATGGCCAATCATGATGGTGATCTCATGGATTATTCAGTTAATGAAGGTGGTTATGGAAAAATAACTGAAACAATTCCTATGGTAGCTATCCCAACAACCGCTGGTACTGGCAGTGAGGTATCTGTTGGATCTTTAATTGTGATGAACGACGGAAGAAAATTGATTTTTGCTAGTCCACATTTAATGCCGAATGCAGCAATTTGTGATCCAGAACTTACAATTGGTTTACCGCCAGTTCTTACAGCTGGAGCTGGAATGGATGCTTTAACACATTGTATAGAAGCCATTTTATCTCCAATTAATGATCCACCAGCTGAGGCAGTAGGAATAGATGGAATTGAGAAAATTATCAAAGAGGAAAGTCTTATCAGAGCCTATAAAGATGGACAAGACAAAGACGCAAGATGGAGTATGATGATGGCCTCCACAGAAGGTGCTATGGCTTTCTCAAAAGGCCTTGGCGCAGTACATTCAATGAGTCATGCAGCAGGAGCTAACCAAGTTCTTAGACTTCATCATGGCACTCTTAATGCAGTAATATTGCCTTCAGTACTAAGATTTAACCAGAATTATGTTGGGAATAAATACTCAAGGATTCTGCGCGCAATGGGTAAAAATCAATCAATTGATTTAGCTAATGAAATTGAAAAACTAAATGAAAAGATTGGAATGCCCAACAGTTTAGGAGAAATGGGAGTGACAGAAGATATGATTCCTGAACTGATTGCTCATGCAATGACAGATCCTAGCAATATTACTACGCCTAAGGTGCCAACTTTAGATGAATGGGAACAACTTTTCCTAACAGCTATATAAAAAATAACTTGAAAAATTATAGAATTAGTGGTCTAGTAAGCCTAAATTATGAATAAGAAATATCTGATACTATCTTTACTGTTTTTAACAGGTTTATCATATGATAGTTTTAATGGTCATTTTGATCATTTTGATCATCATGATGATAGCCACTTATCTGAATGTCAGGCATGTGAAGAAAACGTTGATATAAAAATTGCTTCAACGAAAAACAATAGCAGTTATATACAAATTTCCCCTAAAACAAGTCTATCTTCAAGATTTGTTAATCATAAAAATAAAACAAATTTATCAAGAGCGCCTCCTTTAGATTAGTTACTTTTTTTAACTAATTTTTCATTCAAAAGGAGGAAATATGAAAAAATTTTTTAACGCGATAATAATTTTAATCGCTTTTCATTCGAACAGTATAATTTCACAAGATGTTGAAGAAACTATTGTCGTCACGTCTGCATTTATAGATACGGCTACAATTACTAATCCACTATACATTATAGATGGTGATGAGATTAATGATGACGCAACTACCAGCCTTGGTGATGCAATTGATAGCTATTTAGGTGTTTCTATTGCTGACTATGGTGCTGCAGTTGGGCAACCAATTATAAGAGGCATGTCCGGTCCTCGAGTTAAAATTCTTAAAAATGGAATGGTTAACAGAGATGTGTCTGGACTTGGCGCAGATCATTTAAATGATGTTGACTTAAATGACATTCAACAAATTGAAATTGTTAAAGGTCCATCTTCTTTACTTTATGCAAATGGAACTATTGGAGGAATCATTAATATTGTTGATGATTGTATATCAGCTCTAAATTATGAACTTCCTGAATTAAAGGTTGGTTATGATACTCAGTCAGTCAATGATGGAAGTTCTAAAAATCTAAATTACAAAAATAATATTGGAGGATTCAATGTAAATTTTGGATACAACAAAATAAATTTTGGAAATTATGATGTTCCCTCAGGTGCTGTATTCCATGAGGAAGAGCATGGTGAGCATGAAGAAGAAGAAGAGCATCATGAGGAGAATATGGGTTTCATAAATAATTCTGATTATGCTGTTGAGGCTACAAAATTTGGAATTTCAAAAGTTGGAGACTGGGGTTACGTTGGTATTTCAGTTGATAACTTA
This sequence comes from uncultured SAR86 cluster bacterium, assembly GCA_902517425.1. Taxonomy (GTDB): domain Bacteria; phylum Pseudomonadota; class Gammaproteobacteria; order Magnimaribacterales; family D2472; genus SAR86A. Next base: position 20,650 of record CABYCI010000001.1, read on the forward strand.
GAAAGTATATATGGAATACCTTTTCATGGTGACGAACATGAAGATGAGCATGGAGATGAGCATGGAGATGAGCATGGAGATGAGCATGGAGATGAGGAAGAACATGAAGAACATGGAGAAGAAAGAATATTCTCAACCACTGATTCAGAAAGTTTTACTATAAAGGGCTCATACAATCTTAATGGCAATTTAGTCAATAAAATTGATTTTATGTATCGTGATTCAGACTATGTTCTGACTGAGGCTCATGAAGAAGAAGAAGGACATGATGAGCATGAAGATGAGGAAGAACATGAAGAACATGCCCCAACTAATTTTATGAATAAAGCTACTGAATACGGAGCAATTCTCGATATTTCTAATGATGTAATGAATCAAAAACTTGTATTTAATTTTGTTGATGAAGATAACTCAATTGTTGGCGAAGAAGCTTTTATGAATCCTGCAAACAATGAAGAATTCACAATTGGTTATTACATGAGCAGAGATTTGGATTTATTCAGTGTTGATTTGGGAATGAGAATTGATCAAATTGACAGAACAGGAAGCGTCACTGATGAGGATCATGGAGATATTGATTATTATAGTATTGATGATTCTACTAATAGTTTTGCGGTAAGTGTTGGTAAAGATTTAAGTGATACTTTAAGTGTTAATATTGGCTTTGCTAGTGTTGAGAGATTGCCATCAGTTATTGAACTGTTTATGAATGGTCCTCATATGGCAACAGGAAGACTGGAAACAGGCAACCCAAATCTTATGAGTGAAACATCAGATAATTTTGATATTACTTTAAACTATGAAAATGATGGTTTTTACGCTTATGCAAGCTTTTATGTTACTGATGTAGATAATTACATAACATTGATGGACGAGGATGAAGATCATGATGAGCATGAAGATGAACATCACGATGAGCATGAAGATGAAGATCATGATGAGCATGAAGATGAGCATGAAGATGAGCATGATGACCATGGACATGGAAACCTAATTCACGCAAATTACGTTCAAGAAGATGCAGAATTTGATGGGTATGAGTTTGAATTTGGTAAATCTTTTGATATGGATTCAGGCGTCTTAAACCTTTCCTTTGGAAGAGATGTCGTAAATGGTAAATTTAGTGATGGGCATTATGTTCCAAGAATTAATCCATCAAGAAACGTTTATGCAATGTCTTACGAGAGGAATGATTTAGTTTTTAAACTTAATCTTAAGGATGTTGATAAGCAAAGAGATATAGGAGAAGGTGAATCTGTTACAGATGCATACCGAATGCTCGATGCAAGATTAACTAAGACTTTTGATATAAGTGGTAAAGGTAAATTAAAAGTTTCAGTATATGGAAGGAATTTACTTAACGAAATAGCAAGAAACCATTCTTCATTTGTTAAAGATCAAGTGCCTCTTCCTGGTAAAAATCTTGGTATTAAATTTAATTTAACCTTCTAAAAGATTAAATAAAATATTTAAGGGCTCTTCGGAGCCCTTTTTTATTGAATATAAACTAAACTCTACTCCATGAACTATCTTGAGAATACTATTAGTCAGATTATTAAAGAGCAGAATATTCCATTTGAGTGGAATTCATTAGTAGACCAAGAACTAGAAAATATTAATTTAAAGGAAAACTTAAATCGTAAGGATTTAACAAATGAACCTTTTGTAACAATTGATGGAGAAGACGCCAAAGATTTTGATGATGCTGTTTTTTGTCATCTTAATAAGTCTTTATGTACCCTTAAAGTTGCTATTGCCGATGTTGCTTCTGTTGTTTCCTATAATTCTGAATTAGATAAAGAAGCGTTTAAAAGAGGAACTTCAATATACTTTCCCAATACTGTTATACCAATGCTTCCTGAAATGATTTCAAATAATATTTGTTCATTAGTACCAAACAAAAAAAGAAATGTTCTTGTTTGTGAAATGATTTTTAACCTTGAAGCACAGATTCAATCATATAAGTTTTACGAAGCCGAAATAAGTTCTTTTAAAAGATTTACGTATCATGAAATTCAAGATTATAAAATTGATAATTCTGAGATTTGCCAATCAATAGAATCTTTGAAAGAACTAACTAATAAACTTTTGGAAAATAAATTAAAAAGGAATGCTTTAGAAATAGAATCCACAGAACCTGTTATTAGTATAGATAGAGATGGAGGCATTCTAGATATTAGTTCAACAACTAGATTATTTGCTCACCAAATGATAGAGGAATCAATGATTGCAGCAAATATTTGTGCTGCAAAATTTATAAAAAAACATTATGGATATGGGATATATAGAGTCCATGAAGAGCCTGAGTCTGTAAAGATCGAAGGTTTAAAAAAGTTTTTTTCTTTAAAAGGACACTCAGCTAAAAAAAATTCAACCACTTTGGATTTGATTAATTCTTTAATTAATCATGCTAATAAAAATGAAAATAATAAACTTTTCAATATTATGATCTTGCAATCTCTCAAAAGAGCTCAATACTCAACAAAGGAAATAGGTCATTTTGGCTTACAACTCGATAAATATTCGCATTTTACTTCTCCGATTAGAAGATACCCAGATTTGATCGTACACAGAATGATAAAAAATATTTTAAATAATACTGGTCGTACTTTTGTTCAAGAAGATTTAGATGCTGAGTTGGGAGAATTATCTTCACTTGAAAAAAGAGCAGAAATATCAGCAAGACAAGTCAATCAGCAACTAATTTGTCACCACCTTAAAAAATTTATTGGAGATGAATTTAATACATTTGTAGTGGGTATTGCAGAATTTGGATTATTTTGTGAGATCGATAAATACTTTATATCAGGTTTAGTTCATGTTTCTGATTTAAAAAGGGATAGGTATATTTTTGATAATCAAGCAAATATACTTAAAGGTAGGAAAACTGGAAAGACTTATAGAATTGGTCAAAGAATTAGAGTTCAGCTAGCAAATGTTATTCCTGAAGAAAGAAAAATTATATTGGTACCTTCTGATTAATGAAAAATAAAGAAAAACGGGTTGGCTTCCATAGCATTGAAAGTATTATTAAAAATAATCCTCATAAGATTAAAAAGCTTTTTCTACCCTACTCTAGAGATGATGCAAGATTGAATAATTTGATAGCTCTATCGGAAAGTAATGGTATTAATTTTGAAGTCTCAAAAAAATTAAAACAAGATCCAGAAGCGATCATTATTAATGAAGAAATGTTAAATTTTAAAGATCTAAAAAACTTCCTAATTGAGTCTGAAAAAGATGAGTTATCAATTTTAATATTAGACAATATTATTGATCCTAGAAATCTTGGAGCCTGTATAAGATCTGCAGCTGTTTTAGATGTAGATGCACTAATAATTAATAAGCATCATTGTGCCCCTTTAAATGATATTGCCCATAGCGTTTCAGCAGGAGGAGCTGAAATAGTAAGGACTTTTCATATATCAAACCTAATAAACTGTATTAAATATTTAAAAGAGTTAGATATAAAAATTTTTGGTTTGAGTGAGCATTCTGAAAAAAATTATACTGAAAATGATTTTACAGAATCCTGTGCAATCGTTATGGGTTCTGAAGAGTTTGGTATAAGAAAAAAGACCCTTGAGATATGTGATTCATTAATCAAGTTAAACAATAATAAAAATTTCAAAAGCTTTAATGTTTCAGTCGCAACTGGGATAATACTTGCAGAAGTATCTAGGCAACGTAAATGCTAAAATATTTTTAAATTTAATAACATAAATGCTAAAACAAAGAACATTAAGAAATTCAATTAAGGCAGTCGGTATTGGTCTGCATACTGGTAAAAATATAAATATGGAGCTTATTCCATCTGATATTAATACTGGCATTAATTTTATTAGAACTGATATTGATGAAAATCTTATTATCCCTGCAATTGCAGAAAATGTTGGAGATACAAGCCTATCAACAGCGCTGGTTAAAGATAACGTAAAAATTTCTACAATAGAACATCTTCTTTCAGCAATTGCTGGATTGGGAGTTGATAATTGCTTAGTTAAAGTAAATGGTCCTGAAGTACCGATAATGGATGGAAGTTCAAGTCCTTTTGTATTTCTCATTCAATCTGCAGGTCTTGAAGATCAAAGTGCGTTAAAGAAGTTCATCAAAGTAAAAAAAGAAGTTACCGTAACTCGTGATGATGCATATGCAACAATAAAACCTTTTGATGGTTTTAAAGTTTCTTTTAAAGTCAGTTTTGATCATCCTGTTCATAAATCACTTCCATCAGAATCTATTATTGATTTCTCATCGACATCTTTTGTTAAGGAAGTTTGTAGAGCTAGGACTTTTGGATCTATGAGTGAAAAAGAATTATTGCAGTCAAAAAATTTAGCCTTAGGTGCAAGTGTTTCAAATGCAATTGTGTTTGGAGAAAATGAAATTATTAATGATGAAGGGCTTAGATTTAATGATGAAATTGTAAAACATAAAATGTTAGATGCAATTGGAGATTTATATCTATTAGGAGGAAACTTAATAGGCGAGTTCTCAGGTTATAAATCAGGACATGAATTAAATAATAAATTATTAAGAAAAATTATTGCAGATGATGATGCTTACGAGACTGTTGAATTTGAAAATTCTGAAAGTGCCCCAATTTCATATGTAAGGCCACCTTTTGGAGACATTGAATAAGTACTTTTGACTAAAAAGCTTTAAAAAAATTTAAAATGCTAAATTTATTTTCTAATATCTTCGGTTCAAGCAACGATAGAACTCTAAAAAAAATGATGGTGCATGTCAGTGCTGCCAATAGTTTAGAACAAGAGTTATCTGAAAAACCTGATGAGTACTTTGTATCACTCAAGAGTGAGTTAAAAAAGCAATATCTTGAGAATGATAAAAATATATATGCCATTCTGCCATTTGCTTTTGCTGCAGTAAGGGAGGCAAGTAAGCGAACATTAGGCTTAAGACATTTTGACTCTCAGATGCTTGGTGGTATTTCTCTTGCAGAGGGAAATATTGCAGAAATGAAAACAGGAGAGGGAAAAACACTGGTAGCAACTTTACCTGCATACCTAAATTCTGTTATTGGCAATAAAGCTATTTTAGTAACAGTTAATGATTATCTTGCTAAAAGGGATGCTGAGTGGATGCGACCTATATATGAATTCTTAGGTTTGTCTGTTGGGGTAGTTAATTCAAATCAAATCATTCAAGAAAAAATATCTGCATATAAGTGTGATGTTATTTACGCTACAAATAATGAACTTGGTTTTGATTATCTTAGAGACAACATGGCACATTCAGTGGAGGAAAGAGTTCAGTGTTCTTTGGATTTTGCAATTGTAGATGAGGTTGATTCAATCTTAATAGATGAAGCAAGGACTCCTTTAATAATATCTGGTCCTTCTTCAGAAAGTTCGGACTTATATAGAAAAATAAGGAAATTTATCCCTAAACTATCAAAACAGTTGAGAGAAGAAACGGAAGAAGAGCCATTGATGGATGATGAAAAAGGTCATTATCTTATAGATGAAAAAAATAAAAGTGTCGAACTTACTGATGATGGGTATATTCTAGTTGAAGGTTTTCTTGAGGAATCAGAAATGCTTGGTGATTCAGAAGGCCTCTATTCAGTTTCAAATCTCCAAATAATGAAATTTGTCCAAGCAACCTTAAGGGCTCATTTTCTCTTTCAAAAAAATGTACATTATTTAGTGAGAAATAACGAAGTTCTCTTGATCGATGAGCACACAGGTAGAACTATGCCTGGAAGAAGAATGAGTGAGGGTGTCCATCAAGCTCTTGAATGTAAAGAAAATGTTCCTATTCAAAGGGAATCTCAAACCTTAGCATCAACAACTTTTCAAAACTTCTTTAGATTATTCAAAAATCTATCAGGTATGACAGGAACAGCAGACACTGAAGCGGTAGAATTTAATCAAATATATGGCCTCAATGTGATTATTATTCCTACAAATGTACCTATGGTAAGAAATGATCACAATGACTTAGTCTTCTTGACTAAAAAAGCAAAATACAAGGCTTTGGTTGAGGAGATATTATCTTTAAGAGAAAATCGTGCTCCAATATTGGTTGGAACAGTCTCTGTTGAATCATCTGAAGAAGTTTCAGAATTTTTAAAAGCAGAAAAAATTCCTCATCAAATTTTAAATGCAAAACATCATGAAAAAGAAGCAGAGGTTATTGCTAATGCAGGAAAGCCAAGTATGGTCACAATTGCAACTAATATGGCTGGAAGAGGAACAGATATTGTATTGGGTGGCAAGAAAGAAGATCAAAATGATGAGCAATGGATAAGCAACAATGAAATAGTTCTTAATGCTGGAGGTCTTCATATTCTTGGCACGGAAAGGCATGAATCTCGAAGAATTGATAATCAGCTAAGAGGGAGATCTGGTAGACAGGGAGACCCTGGATATTCGAGATTCTTTCTTTCTCTTGAAGATGATTTGTTAAGACTTTTTATATCAGATAACAGAAGAGATTTATTTGAAAGAATTGGTATGGGGGATGACCATATTGAACACAGGATGTTATCAAGAGGAATTGAGAATGCTCAAAAAAGAATAGAGAGCAGGAATTTTGATGCAAGAAAAAATCTCCTTGAGTACGACGATGTATCTAATGATCAAAGACAAGCTATTTATTCATTAAGAAATCAGTTATTAGAAGAGAAGGACATTAGTGAAACAATCGACGAGCTGATTAGTCTTGAATTTAAAAGGATTTCTAATATACATATACCTGAGGAATCTATTGAGTCGCAATGGAAAATTAAGGATCTAGATGAGTTTCTACAAGAAAATTATAAGCTTAATACAAAAATTGAAACTATCATTAATAGCGATAAGAAATTATTACCAGAGTCTATTGCAGATATTGTTATTCAAAAAGCTAAAGATTTTTACAAAGATAAATATAAAAGTCTTGAATCTAATAGGCTTTTACTGGAAAAACAAATAATGTTGCAGGTTCTTGATGTTCACTGGAAAGAGCATCTGGCAGAGATTGATCATTTGAGAGGAAGTGTTGGCTTAAGAGCTTATGCTCAAAAAAATCCTAAGAATGAATTTAAACAAGAAGCTTATTCAATGTTTGAGTCAATGTTGGATGAGATCGACATTGAAACAGTAAGAATATTGTTCGCAATAGAATTTGCTTCTGAAGAAGTAATTGAAAACATAAAAAAAGAAGATGATAAATCAGAAATGGTTTTAGAAAGGCCTAGTCCAACTTTGGATAACTCTTTTGAAGATAGATCAGAGGAAATCAAAAGCCCTGAAACTTTGATTAATGAAGAACCAAAGCATGGTAGAAACGAGATTGTGAAAATTACAAATGGTCATGAAGTAAAAGATATAAAGTATAAAAAAGCTAAATCATTGATTGAAACTGGTGAATGGAAGATTGTTTAATTTTTTTAGATATTAAAGATCAATCTTCGTAAAAATCTTCAGATTTTATAGGTCTGGATACTATATTTTCTTCATTAGCCCAAGATCCAAAGTCAATTAATTTACATTTAGCAGAGCAGAATGGTCTATGTTTATTATCTTTTGAGGTTGATGTAGGTTTTTCACATCTCGGGCAATTACTCATCAATCTTAATACCTAAAAATTTTTGGTGTATTTTAATAACTTGTTTTTTGAGATGGTCTAAAGATTTATTATTGTTAATAACTTGATCAGCTATTGAAATTCTTTCCTTGCGAGAAGCTTGGCTTTTAATGATATTAATAATATCTTCATTTAATTTTCCATCTCTAACACTTGCCCTTTCAATCTGTTTTTTTTCATCACAGTCTATAACAATAATCTTGTCATAAAAGTCTTGGGATTTTGTTTCAAAAATTAAAGGAACCATAATAATTTTATAAATGCTATTTGACTGTTCTATAAAGCTGGATATCTCTTCTCTAACAATAGGATGAACTATGGATTCCAATAGGGCTTTTTTATCGCTGTTTTTGAAAATCTTAGTACGAAGTAAATCTCTGTTAATAGATTTATCTTTATTTAAAAACTCGCTTCCAAATTTATCAATAAAAAGATTTTTTGCTTTTTTATTATCATCCAAAACTTTTTTTGCTACTTCATCAGCATCGATTACATCAATACCTAATTCATAGAAAAATTTGCCCGCAGCAGACTTGCCTGAACCTATACCTCCCGTTAATCCAACTAACATAATTAAATTATAATCGCAGATATAAAAAAAGGCTCTTAGTATTTAAACTAAGAGCCTCAAATAAAAAAGCCTGACGATTTCCTACTCTCACACAGGGAGACCCTGCACTACCATTGGCGTTAACTCGTTTCACTTCTGAGTTCGAAATGGGATCAGGTGGTACCAAGTTGCTATTGTCATCAGGCAAACTGGTATGTAATTTTTACAATCACTGTAAATTTTTCTCAATTTTATGTAAACCTACTTAAGGTTACATGATCAAGCCTCACGAGTTATTAGTACAAGTTAGCTCAACGCCTCACAGCGCTTACACACCTTGCCTATCAACGTCATAGTCTATGACAACTCTTTAGGAGACATAAAGTCTCTGGGAAATTTAATCTTGGGAGAGGCTTCCCGCTTATATGCTTTCAGCGGTTATCCTTTCCGAACATAGCTACCCGGCAATGCCACTGGCGTGACAACCGGAACACCAGAGGTTCGTCCAATCCGGTCCTCTCGTACTAGGATCAGCTTCCCTCAAATTTCCAAACGCCCACAGCAGATAGGGACCGAACTGTCTCACGACGTTCTAAACCCAGCTCGCGTACCACTTTAAATGGCGAACAGCCATACCCTTGGGACCTGCTCCAGCCCCAGGATGTGATGAGCCGACATCGAGGTGCCAAACACCGCCGTCGATATGAACTCTTGGGCGGTATCAGCCTGTTATCCCCGGCGTACCTTTTATCCGTTGAGCGATGGCCCTTCCATTCAGAACCACCGGATCACTAAGACCTAGTTTCCTACCTGCTCGATCCGTCGATCTCGCAGTCAAGCATCCTTTTGCCTTTATACTTACCTCACGATGTCCGACCGTGATAAGGATACCTTCGTACTCCTCCGTTACTCTTTGGGAGGAGACCGCCCCAGTCAAACTACCCAGCACACACTGTCCCTGATCCAGATAATGGACCTAGGTTAGAACTTCAATTTTACAAGGGTGGTATTTCAAGGACGACTCCACTAAGACTAGCGTCTCAGCTTCAAAGTCTCCCACCTATCCTACACAAATAAAGTCAAAGTCCAGTGTGAACCTGTAGTAAAGGTGCACGGGGTCTTTCCGTCTAGCTGCGGGTACACTGCATCTTAACAGCGATTTCAATTTCACTGAGTCTATGGTGGAGACAGTGTGGCCATCGTTACGCCATTCGTGCAGGTCGGAACTTACCCGACAAGGAATTTCGCTACCTTAGGACCGTTATAGTTACGGCCGCCGTTTACCGGGGCTTCGATCAAGAGCTTCGCATAAGCTAACCCCATCAATTAACCTTCCGGCACCGGGCAGGCGTCACACCCTATACGTCCTCTTACGAGTTTGCAGAGTGCTATGTTTTTAATAAACAGTCGCAGCCACCTGGTATCTTCGACCACGTTCAGCTCAGAGAGCAAGTCTCGTCACCAATCGCGGCGCACCTTCTCCCGAAGTTACGGTGCTATTTTGCCTAGTTCCTTCACCATAGTTCTCTCAAACACCTTGGTCTACTCGACCTAACCACCTGTGTCGGTTTAGGGTACGGTTTCTTACAATTTGAAGCTTAGAGGTTTTTCCTGGAAGCATGGTATCAGCCACTTCCCACTTAATAAGTGGTCGTCGTAAATTCTCAGCCTTAATGTTCCGGATTTACCTAAAACATCAGCCTACAATCTTAAACACGGACAACCGTCGCCGTGCTGACTTAACCTTCTCCGTCACCCCATCGCAATTGTAAAAAGTACAGGAATATTAACCTGTTTCCCATCGACTACGGCTTTCGCCCTCGTCTTAGGGGCCGACTCAACCTGCCTCGATTAGCGTTGGACAGGAACCCTTGGTTTTTCGGCGAAGAGGTTTTTCACCTCTTTGATCGTTACTCATGTCAACATTCGCACTTCTGATACCTCCAGTTCGCCTCACAGCTTACCTTCAACGGCTTACAGAACGCTCTTCTACCATCTTGAAACAAGATCTGTAGCTTCGGTTTATGATTTAGCCCCGTTATATCTTCCACGCAGGCCGACTCGACTAGTGAGCTATTACGCTTTCTTTAAAGGATGGCTGCTTCTAAGCCAACCTCCTAGCTGTTTGTGCCTTCCCACATTGTTTCCCACTTAATCATAATTAGGGACCTTAGCTGACAGTCTGGGTTGTTTCCCTCTCGACTACGGACGTTAGCACCCGCAGTCTGTCTCCCGTGCTCATACTCATAGGTATTCGGAGTTTGCATCGGTTTGGTAAGTCGGGATGACCCCCTAGCCGAAACAGTGCTCTACCCCCTATGGTAATACACGAGGCACTACCTAAATAGTTTTCGAAGAGAACCAGCTATCTCCGGGTTTGATTAGCCTTTCACTCCTATCCACAGCTCATCCCCTCATTTTTCAACATAAGTGGGTTCGCGCCTCCAGTCGATGTTACTCGACCTTCACACTGGCCATGGATAGATCACCCGGTTTCGGGTCTAATTCCAGCAACTGAGCGCCCTATTAAGACTCGGTTTCCCTACGCCTACCCTAAATGGTTAAGCTTGCTACTAAAATTAAGTCGTTGACCCATTATACAAAAGGTACGCCGTCACAGAACAAGTCTGCTCCGACTGCTTGTAAGCACAAGATTTCAGGTTCTATTTCACTCCCCTCGCCGGGGTTCTTTTCGCCTTTCCCTCACGGTACTGGTTCACTATCGGTCAGCATAGAGTATTTAGCCTTGGAGGATGGTCCCCCCATGTTCAGTCAAGATTTCACGTGTCCCGACCTACTCGATTTCACTTATATTAGTCTTTCACATACAGGGCTATCACCTACTATGGCTAAACTTTCCAGAATATTTTGCTGGACTAAAATAAGCTTAAGGGCTGTTCCAGTTTCGCTCGCCGCTACTACCGGAATCTCAATTGATTTCTTTTCCTCTAGGTACTTAGATGTTTCAGTTCCCTAGGTTTGCTTCTTATACCTATGTATTCAGTATAAGATAATATACTTATGTATATTGGGTTTTCCCATTCGGAAATCCTCGGATCAAAATTTGTTTACCAACTTCCCGAGGCTTATCGCAGGTTACTACGTCCTTCATCGCCTTATGCTGCCAAGGCATCCGCCTTGTGCTCTTCCTTTACTTGATCATATAACCTTAAAAAGGTTATCTAATTTTTTTTTTGAGAGTACTTAATAAAATATTATTAATTACTTTTTAATTTGCAGTGATCTCATGTATACATAAATGTATACACTAGAAAATTACATACCATTTATTTTACAGAACTTTAAACTTAAATATTTGATTACTCGTGTGGGTGTTGAAAACACTTTTTCGTTAAGGAGGTGATCCAGCCACAGGTTCCCCTACGGCTACCTTGTTACGACTTCACCCCAGTCATGAAGCACACCGTGGTAAACGCCCTCCCGAAGGTTAGACTATCTACTTCTGGTGCAATCCACTTCCATGGTGTGACGGGCGGTGTGTACAAGACCCGAGAACGTATTCACCGCGACATGCTGATTCGCGATTACTAGCGATTCCGACTTCATGGAGTCGAGTTGCAGACTCCAATCCGGACTACGAAGAACTTTCTAGGATTAGCACCACCTCGCGGCTTAGCGTCCGTCTGTATTCCCCATTGTAGCACGTGTGTAGCCCTACTCGTAAGGGCCATGATGACTTGACGTCGTCCTCACCTTCCTCCGGTTTATCACCGGCAGTCCCCTTATAGTTCCCGACCGAATCGCTGGCAAATAAGGGTAAGGGTTGCGCTCGTTATCCGACTTAACGGAACATCTCACGACACGAGCTGACGACAGCCATGCAGCACCTGTATCTTGGTTCCATAAGGCACACTCTCATTACAAGAGCTTCCAAGTATGTCAAGAGTAGGTAAGGTTTTTCGCGTTGCATCGAATTAAACCACATGCTCCACCGCTTGTGCGGGTCCCCGTCAATTCATTTGAGTTTTAGCCTTGCGGCCGTACTCCCCAGGCGGACAACTTAAAACGTTAGCTGCGCCACTGAAAGACATTGTCTCCCAACAGCTAGTTGTCATCGTTTACGGCGTGGACTACCAGGGTATCTAATCCTGTTCGCTACCCACGCTTTCGCACCTCAGTGTCAGTACAGATCCAGGAGGCCGCCTTCGCCACTGGTATTCTTCATAATATCTACGCATTCCACCGCTACACTATGAATTCTACCTCCCTCTATCGTACTCTAGTGAGTTAGTTTTGGATGCAGTTCCTAGGTTGAGCCCAGGGCTTTCACATCCAACTTAACAAACCACCTACGCGCGCTTTACGCCCAGTAATTCCGATTAACGCTTGCACCTTCCGTATTACCGCGGCTGCTGGCACGGAATTAGCCGGTGCTTATTCTGCAGGTAACATCAGGGTTATAAGGTATTAACTTATAACTTTTTCTCCCTGCTTAAAGTGCTTTACAACCCTAGAGCCTTCTTCACACACGCGGTATGGCTGGATCAGGCTTGCGCCCATTGTCCAATATTCCCCACTGCTGCCTCCCGTAGGAGTCTGGGCCGTGTCTCAGTCCCAATGTGGCTGATCGTCCTCTCAGACCAGCTAAAGATCGTAGCCTTGGTGAGCCATTACCTCACCAACAAGCTAATCTTACGCAGGCTCATCTAATAGCGAGAGCATCAAGAGAGGCCCTCTTTCTCCCTAAGGAGGTATACGGTATTAATCCGAGTTTCCTCGGGCTATCCCCTTCTACTAGGTAGATTCCTACGCGTTACTCACCCGTCCGCCGCTCTACTCATATCCGAAGATACTTTCTCGCACGACTTGCATGTGTTAAGCCTACCGCCAGCGTTCAATCTGAGCCATGATCAAACTCTTCAATTAATATCATGTCTGTTGATTTTTAAATAAAAATCTAAATTTTATCTCGTATTTTGAACACCCACACGAGTAACCAAATATTTTAAAGAACAACCGTCTCGGTGGACGGGAAACGTATTCTAACGGAGATATGTGTAAGAAGATACCTTTTTATTTAATAATTTTAATTAATTTTTATCTTTATCTACAAGCTTCTCAGAATTAAGAAATTTCATCTTTGATCTAAGCTCTTTTCCAACCTTTTCTATAGGATGATTTAACGTAGATTGTCTATTATTTTTCATAAATGGACCACCTGAACCATCATTACTTTGACGACAATCGTCTAAAAATTCGTTAGCAAAATTTCCGGTCTGTATGTTTTCAAGAATCTTCTTCATCGCTTTTTTTGTATCATCTGTTATTACCTTTGGTCCACTGAGGTAATCACCATATTCTGCTGTATTTGATATTGAATAGTGCATATTAGCAATTCCGCCCTCTTGAATTAAATCGGTAATCAATTTGGTTTCATGCAAGCATTCAAAATATGCCATTTCTGGACTATATCCTGCCTCAACAAGTGTTTCATATCCTGCTTTAATAAGCGCAGTAATTCCTCCACACAAGACAGCTTGCTCTCCAAATAAATCAGTTTCAGTCTCTTCTTTAAAAGTTGTTTCAAGAACACCGGCTCTGGTTCCACCATTTGCCTTTGCATATGATAGAGCGATTTCTTTTGCAGAAAATTCTCCTTCAGTTGAATCCTCAAAAATAGCAATTAACGATGGAACGCCTCCACCATTTACATATGTACTTCTTACGGTATGTCCTGGTCCTTTTGGAGCAATCATAATTACACTGTTACCATCTTGAGGAATAATTTTTTTAAAATGAATGTTAAATCCGTGAGCAAAGCCTAGAATTGCATTCTTCTTTAAATTTGGCTTGATTTGATTTTCATAAATTCCTTCTTGAAATTCGTCAGGAGCCAAAATCATAACCAAATCTGCATTTTCTACAGAGTTAGATACTGAAGTAACATTTAAACCAGCATCTTCTGCTTTTTGCCATGATGCTGATCCTTCTCTTAAACCAATCGTAATATCTACTCCTGAGTCTTTTAGATTATTTGCATGAGCATGGCCCTGAGATCCATATCCTATAATCGAAACTTTCATATTTCTAATAATGTCGATCTGAGCATCATCATCGTAATAAATTTTCATTAAATCTCCTCTTTGGCTATTAAGACATCAATAAGTTTATTGATTTGTCTTAAAATTTGTCTTAGTAAATTATCACTAACAGTTGTTGTTATAAGTAATTTTGAAACTTCATTTTCTTTTAATTTAAGATTAAGAAGATCTTCAATATCTTTATAGTTTTCGATATCTGAGACAGGATCAACATGCAAGCTTTCAATGTTATATCCTCTTTGATGAAAAAGCCCAACAATTCTTACAAGAGCACCAGGCTTATTTTCTAGGATAACTAATATTTTTCTTTGCATCATACTTTTTTATCTTTACTTAGCCACATGTCTTTTAAGCTTCCATTTGGAGCTACTAACATAGGATAAACATGTTCTCCAGGATCTACATAGATATCTATAAATACTAATTTATCTTTTATTGAAAATGCTTTTTCGAGAGTTGTCTTAAGTTCTGAGTTCTTTTCAATTTTAAAGCCAACATGGCCATAAGATTCAACAAGCTCAACAAAGTTTGGTAGTGAGCTTTTATAAGTGCTTTCTGAATGTCGGCCACCATAATTCATATCCTGCCATTGTTTAACCATTCCCAAAGCTTCATTATTGATATTGATAATCTTTACAGGCAAGTTATATTGAGTACAGGTCGATAATTCTTGAATGCACATTTGAATGCTTCCTTCACCAGTTATACAAACAACCTCTTCCTCAGGATAAGCTAATTTAACTCCCATGGCTGAAGGTAGTCCAAATCCCATTGTTCCTAGTCCACCTGAATTAATCCAGTATCTAGGTTTGTCAAAATGATAATATTGGGCTGCAAACATTTGATGTTGTCCAACATCTGATGTTACAAAAGCCTTGCCTTCTGTAATGTTGTAAACATGTTGAATCACCGCCTGAGGTAGTATCATGTTTGTATCAGAATTTTCTTTATATAGTTCATGATTTAAACCATGAAGTTCTGTCCATTTATTAATTTCTTCAAGCCATGGTTTGATAAGATCTCCATTTATCAAATCAGTCTTATCTTTTAATTGTTTTATCAACTCGATGAGTGAATTTTTTACTTGTCCAAAAACTGCAATATTTGCTTCAATTATTTTTGAGACAGACGACTGATCAACATCAAAATGTATGATTTTTGCATTTGGAGCAAAAAGATCAGGTGTATTTGTAATTCTGTCATCAAATCTCGCCCCGATAGCAATAATTAAATCTGCATTATGCATAGCCATATTTGATTGATAAGTACCATGCATACCTAACATGCCCATAAATCTTTCATCCTTGGCAGGATATACACCCAAACCCATCAATGTATTTGTTACAGGAAAGTTTAGAAGTTGATTTAGCTCAAATAATTCTTCAGATGCATTACTATTTATTGCCCCTCCGCCAGCATAAATAACTGGTTTTTTTGCTTTTAAGATTTCTATTACTGCTCTTTCAATTTGTTTTGGATCAGGCTCAATTGGTGGATTATATGATCTAATTTCAACAGACTCAGGAGGATTAAAATCAAATAATTTATCTGGTGCTGTTGTATCCTTTGGTATGTCAATTACTACAGGGCCAGGCCTACCTGAAGTAGCAATGTAGAAGGCTTCTTTAATTATCTGTGGTATTTTTTCTGCACTTTCTACAGTAAAGCTATGTTTTACGATGGGTCTTGATATGCCTATCATGTCTGTTTCTTGAAAGGCATCAGTTCCAATAAGGTGAGAGGCAACTTGACCTGAGATAACAACCATTGGAATAGAGTCCATAAAAGCTGTAGCAATTCCAGTGATTGCATTTGTTGCTCCTGGCCCAGATGTAACTAGAACAACTCCAGGTTTGCCAGTTGCTCTTGCATATCCATCTGCAGCATGAGTTGCGCCTTGTTCATGCCTCACAAGAATGTGCTGTAATTCATTTTGATTAAATATTGCATCATAGATATGCAAGGCAGCCCCACCGGGATATCCAAAAATATATTCAACACCCTCATTAACGAGGGATTGAATTAACATATCATTTCCAGCCAATTTCATAATAATTACCTAAGAGAAAGGTTTATACATTAATCTTACTTATAAAAACAAGTTTTTTTTATATTTTTAAATATGTTTTTTAAGTTTATTTATCAAGCTTTGCATATCTTTATGCATTGGAGCACAGTAAGAAATAGTTTCTTTAGTATCAGGATCCTCAAATGCTAATTGATAAGAGTGAAGAGCTTGCCTAGGAAAGTCTTTGATTACGTCTATCAAATCTTCTGGTGTATCTCGAGAGATATTCTTTGAAGGGTTATATGTTTTGTCTCCAATTATTGGTAATTTCTTACAACTTAAATGAACTCTTATTTGATGCGTTCTTCCAGTCTTTATCGAGATATTTAACAAAGAATAGTTTTTGTAATTTTCTTCCAATTTTACAAATGAATGGGCTTCCTTTCCATCAGGTCTAGCTGACATTTTAGTTCTATTATTTTTATCCCTACCTATTGGGTCAGTGATTTCAAAACTTCCAATGATTTTGCCTACCACTATAGCTTTATAATTTTTTTTTACCTTTCTTTCTTGAAGAAGATTAACAAAGTAATTTCTAAACTTCTCAGTCCTTGCAACTAAAAGTATTCCTGAGGTATCTTTATCCAATCTGTGAACAATTCCTGCTCTAGCAATTTTTTTTAATTCGGGAAATCTATACAGAAGCCCATTTGCTAGAGTTCCTTCAAAACAGCCTGCTCCAGGATGCATTACTAAATTAGAAGGTTTATTAATAATCAAATAATTTTCTTCCTCTTTAAGAACTTCAAACTCTATATTTTCTGGCTCCCATGATATTTTAGTTTCAGCAATCGGATTAATTTCTATTTCATCATTAATTAAAACTGTATCTTTTGGAGATGCAAGTTCATTATTTAAAAGTATTCTTCCTTCGATAATCCATTTTTTATGTTGAGTTCTAGAGAAACCTTCAAAAATTATTGAAGAAACCTTGTCTAATCTCATTCCTGATAACTCTTCAGGTACTTTTTTTATTATTTCCATATGAACTTATTAAAAAAAATTTGTTCTAATTTTATGTTTTTAAGACCTAAATGTAATTATGCAGGTAAAATAGTTTATCAAATAATGAAACATATAAATCATTCTCATAAATATACCATTTTGGTTGTCCTAATATCTTCTATTTTAGTTGGGTGTAATTCTGATGGGCCTGAAATTGAGCAACCAGAAAAGATTTATTATGACCAAGCTCAAAAAAGGATGAACGCAAAAAATTATTATGGTGCAATAGAATCTCTTGAAGCTATAGAAAATAGATATCCATTTGGTAAGTATGCTGAACAAGCTCAGGTGGAATTAATATATGCTCACTTCATGAACTCTGAAACTGAAGCATCGCACACTGCAGCAGAAAAATTCATTCGTCTTCATCCTCGACATCCTAATATTGACTATGCGTATTTTATGAAAGGATTATCAAGCTATACAAGAGATAGAGAATTTCTTAATAGGGTATCTGATACAGATCTTTCAAATAGAGATATTTCAGGTGCAAAAGAATCATTTGCTGAATTAACAGAATTCTTAACAAGATTTCCTGATAGTCAATATGCTCCATATGCAAAACAAAGAAATGTTTATCTAAGGAATATGATTGCAAAAAATGAATTAGCTGCAGCGGATTATTATCTTACTATTGATGCATATGTAGCCGCACTTAGAAGAGCAAACTACGTTGTAGAAAATATACCAAACTCTAGTGAAAATTATAGAGCGCTTAAAGTATTGGAAACCAGTTACAAAGCATTAGGATATTCAGAACTACTTAATGACTTAAGGGTTGTCATAAATATTAATTACCCAGACGAAGAATCAAAACAATCTTCGAGACAAAGAAGTTGGTCTTGGAATTTTTTAAGTGATTCTAGGCCTGAAAGATCTAATTAAGCTTGTTAGTATTTAAGCTATTGCCCTTAATATTACCTTTTATAATATATATTTTAATTAAATTAGTTAAATCCTATATAGCAAATATTATTTTCTCTAAGAAAAAAAATCGGTCTGAAAAAATGGTCAACTGCTCAGTCTGTGATACATATGTACATGAATCACTTGTAGTTAATAAATATGGGAAAAGTTATTGTTCTAACAATTGTTTTAAGTCTTAATTTTATTCAGCCATATATACATTGCTGGAATATATAAAAGAGCGGTTAAAGTTGCGCCTAATACTCCAATACTCATCGCCCAGGCTAAAGGTTTAAAAAATATACTTGAAAAAATTAATGGCAGGAATCCACCTAATGTTGTTAAAGAAGTAGTGATAATATGTCGTGTTGATCTTATAACAACTTCTATAAGATCTGCTTTTGACATTGATATTTCTCTTGCCCTTTCTTTGATATGAGATAAAACAATGATTGAATCATTAATAGATAAGCCTATTAAACCAATAGCTCCCACCGTAGCAATAAAACCATAATTTTGTTGTCCAATGATTAAACCAATAAAGGAGAGACCAACCGATAGAATCGCAACAGAAAGAATAAGAGCTGTCTGTCTGAATGAGTTAAGAGCAAATACTAGTCCTATTGTTATCAAAATTAAATATATTAATGCGGAGGAATATATTTGTGATTGAGATTCTCCTCTAGTTTCAGCTTCTCCACCCTGTTGTAGCCAATAGCCAGGTGGCAGGCTTTGCTTGAAAACTTCTATGTCATTCTTAATAAGTATCTCTGTAGATGAAGGGAGTGTTCCTGTCCATACCCATCCCTCAACTTCATTGACTCTTTGGCTATTAATTTTTGTAATATCGCCTGATTTTTTATTTATAAAAGTTTCACCAAAATTTCCAATGAAGTCGATACTATCTCCTGATGGTATAGATAAAAAACTTGCATCCCCAGTAATATCATTAGAGTTTGCAATTCCCTTTATTCTTATGGGTATTTCTTTATTTGAATCAACCATAGACCCAACAATAATTCCATTATTGGCTGCATAAAGTTGTTGAGCTAAAATGCTGGTGTCTTGACCTGATAATGAAATATTTGAGCTATTAAAATCAAACTCAATATTGGTACTAGATATCGATGTTTGCGACTTTGTATGACTAATATCAGGAGCGTTATTAATAATTAGCTCTAACTGTTCTCCAAGACTTTCAAGTATAAATGGATCATCTCCATATATTCGATAATTGATATCTGAGAAAACAGGTGGTCCAGATTGGAAAGTATCAACATAGATTATGATGTCAGAGTTTTTTTCAGATAATAATTTTGAAAGTCTTGGAAGATTGTTTACCATCTCATAATAGTCATCTACAAAAAATACTGATTGGGCAACATTATTTTGCCCTTGCTTATCTTTGCCTCCAACAACATTCATAAGAACTCTTGGCATCATCCTTCCAACAAACCAATAATCTTTTTTAATTTCTATTAAGTTGCTGTCAATTACTTGTTTTCTTATTTCTTTTGCTCTTTCTAAAGTTTTTAGCGTCGAAGAATTACTTGGCAATTCAATGTTGATTTTGAACATATCTCTATCATTAGTTGGGAAGAAATCTTTTGGTATAAAGTTAAATAATAGAAATCCTAACACTGGTAATGAAATAGAAATTATTATTGCCCTTCTAGGTATTGAAAATGCCCAAGTTAAAAAATTCCTGTATTGCTTCAATATTTTTTTATTACGGTAACCCTCTTCATGAACTTTTATGTTTGCAAAATATGGTACGCGTTCCATATAACTCATTAGGACTGGAACCATTATCAGAGCAAGGATTAAGGATGAAATAATTGACATTATTACAGTAAGTGCCAAGCCACCAACAAATTCTATACTGGAGCCTTCACCTGTCACAATTGGTAAGAAAGCAAAAACTGTTGTTCCAGTGGCTGCAGCTAATGGAGTTGTTAATTGAGTTAGTGTTTGATTTATTGATTCTTTTATTGATAAATTTTTTGATCTACGATATTTGTAATCTTCGACAACTATAATGCCATTATCAATTAATAATCCTAGGGCAATTATAATTCCAGTAATTGATGTTTGATGGAGAGGTAAATCAATTAACCTACAACCAAGCAAGACCAAAGATACAGAAAAAGGAAGGATAGCGGTTACAATTATTCCAGGCCTTATACCTAGGAAAAAAAAGCTTAAACTTAGTACAAAAAAAGCAGCTAAAGAAAAACTTTTTATTAGCTCACTGAATTTATCTGCAACATAAAATGATTCATCGTAAATAAGCTCCAGAGAGAATTCATCTGGAAGAGTTAATTTCATTTCATTTACTACTTTTTCAGCTCTTTCAACATAATCAAAAACTCTTTGAGACATTGTCCCAGTTGTTGAAACTGCAATAACTTTCTTTCCGTTATAAAGATAAATATCTTCATAGGGCAAAGATGGCTTGATCGAAACTTCTGCAATATCTTGCAGCCTAATAAGCTGAGATTCATTAATTATCTTTATGGGAATTTCTGAAATCTTTTGAGGTGTGTTGATATTGTCTTTTAACCTAATTAAAAATTCTGAATAATTATCTGAAACAACTCCTATGGGCTTCTTGTTGTCATATGCGTTGATTGCATTAGAAATATCTTGATAACTCAAGTTAAGTGCAGACATTTTTGCTGAATCAACTTCTATTAAGATTTCTTCATCAGTTTCTCCATAAACAGCTGTTACTTCAGTTTCGCCTATAGAACTAAGTTTTCTTTTGAGTTGTTGAGCAAGTCTAGACATCATTATGGTTGGCTCTTCACCATCTCCATTCCAAGAGATAGCATAATGAAGTGTTATTGGTGGTCCACTACTTATATCCAATAGACTTTGAGCCCCTTCTGGAATATATGCTTGATCTAATTTATCTTGAATTTTTGACCATGTTTGATCTATTAAATCTGGAGGAACTGATTGCGCTAATTCAACCAAAGTTTTTGAATAGCCTTGAGATATCATTGATCTCAATTCTTCTATTTCAACAACTTCTCTAAGTTTTATTTCCAGTTCATTGATAACTTGAGTTTCGATTCTATCTTGTGAGGCTCCAGGATAATAAACTTGAACAAAGCCCCATCTTTTTGCAAGTTCAGGATTTTCTTGAATTGGTACAGATAGTGCCGATGAGATACCAGCTAAAATAATAAATGCTAAGGTCAAAAATAGAATTCTAGGTCTATCAAGAAAAATGCTAATAAATTTCATTTTTTAATTTATTTTTTTGCCTGCAATTATTTTTGCAGCGCCGCCCAAAACAACCAAGTCACCATTATTGAGAGTGCCGTTAACGTATGCATATTCATCTTCAAAATAAATAATTTCTACTAAATCTCGTACTACTACTCCATCATCATTTATTGTGTATATACCCCATAGCCCCTGTTCGGATTGAGAAAGAGAGCGAAGCGGAACCCAGGTTCCTCTTGCTTCTTTTAAAATTTTTAGTTGTAAGTTTGCTAACGATCCTGGATTGAAAAATTCACCAAATCTAAATATAGCAAGTCTGCTATCCGAACCACCTGGTGACATTGGAGCTAATTTAGAAAAAATTGCGGCTACCTTTCTTCCATCAAAAATAAAATTGTATTCTTCTCCAAGATTCATATCTTCCAAATAAATAACAGGCACAGAGATATGTGCTTCAACAAAATTTGAATCAATAATCTCAAGTATAGGGATTCCTGAGTTAATTACTGTGCCTGTATCTAAAAATCTATTCTGGATAACACCTTTAAATGGAGAAATAAGATTTGTTTGCTCTAATTTAACTTTATAAAATTCATATTGTGACTGAGCAATAATAAAGTCAGATTTTGCTTTATCTAAATCTTGGATGGATATATGTCCCTGTTGTCTTAGATTCTTAAACCTTTCAAGAACTTGATTAGATAAATCATAGCTAGCTTTAGCTTGATTGAGTTTAGCAATAGCTTCTCTATCATCTAATTTTGCTAATACCTGGTTCTTGGATACAAAATCTCCAACATCTACATTAATTTGTTTTATCTTTCCTGGAATTTCAAAAGCTAGTTTTGATTGTTCCAAGGGAAGTAGCTTGCCTGGAAATTCTTTAGTTATTGAGTATGAATTTAAAATTTTAACTTCAAGCACTTCAATAGAAGATACTTTAGATGAAACAAAAACACCTAACAAAATAATATATTTAAAGTTTTTAAAATTTGACATTGTTTTATAAAAATTCTAATGTAAGCAGTGTAAACATTAATGTATTATGTAAGCAGTGTCAACATTATGCTAGTGCAATGAAAACATATCATCACGGTAATCTTAAAAAAGAACTTATTAAGTGTGCTTGTAAGATGTGTGAAAGAGATGGCTATACTAAATTAAGCATCAGATCTCTTGCTAAGGAAAGTAAAGTCTCTCAGACAGCCCCATATAGGCACTTCAAAACAAAAGAAGATCTTTATGCTGCAATAGTTAAAGAAGGTTTTGAAAAACTTAATAAAGAAATGAAATCCATACAAATTAAAAATGCAAAAAACTATCTCATTAGTTGTGGTAAAACTTATATAGATTTTGGTCTAAAGAATGCAAATACTTATGATCTAATGTTCGGAACTGCTGTTGGAAATTATGCAGATTATCCAGATTTAAGTGAATCAGCAAATAGACTTTTTCAATTCTTAATGTCTAGTTTTAAAAGGTTATCTGATGATGACAATGAGATAATTGCATTTAAATGTATAACCTTATGGTCAATGGTTCATGGTTTAGTTGGAATAATAAGAAAGGTGAACATCGCTGGCGATGGGAGTGAGGATGGTCCAATGCCGTTTGCTAATCAGGTATCAAAGAATCTTGATTTTCATTTAGATAAAGTTATTACTGGTCTTATTGAAACAAACTAGCGCTTAACCAGTTCTAGCGATATTCACCATCAACATAGGTTAATGTAGAAATATCACTAAGAGAATTTGCGCCTTCAACCAATCCAACAACTATAGTATGAGTATGATAAGAGGATAGCTGATCCACTTTGCAATGAATATTTGCCTGTGCATTTTCAAGGAATGGTACATTATCTAGATTCCAGTTCTCATCAGAAAATCTTTGCTCATATCTATCTTCGTCAGAACAAATATTAGAAAGCTCTTCTTGATCCTTGTTAAGTAAATTAATGCAAAATTTTGATCCGATTTCTAAAGTGTCATGAATTCTTGAAGATTTGTTAATACAAATTAATAAACTAGGCGGATTCATTGATATTGATGTAACTGAAGAAACTGTTATGGCATTTGGATTTCCGTTTGCATCAACATTAGACATAACACTGACAGAGTAGATATATCTGCGCATTGCTAGTCTAAAATCTTCTTGGATACTCATAGTATGAATTATACTTAAAGAAAAATGATTTAGATGAAAAATAGTATCAGAATAACCGGTGGAAATCTTAAAGGAAAAAAAATTCCATTTGATTTTAAAAGTTCACTTAGGCCTACATCAAGTAAGTTAAGAGAAGTTTTATTTAATTGGCTTCAATTTGAAATCCAAGATTATAAGTGTTTGGATTTATTTGCAGGAACAGGCGCTCTTGGCATTGAAGCCATATCTAGAGGCGCTGAAAAAACAGTATTTATTGAATCAAATAAAAAAAACTATTTATCAATTAAAAACTCCATATCAGAATTAAATTTAAAAAATTACTCTATGGTTCTTTTTAAAGATGGTCTTAATTGGATAAAAGAAAATGACTTGTCTATGTTTGATTTGATATTGCTCGATCCACCATTTAATAAGAATTATGAAATAAAAGCATTGGAAATATTTTATAAAAATAAAAACCTTAAATCTTCATGTAAAATCTACATCGAATTTAGTAAATTTTTTGAATTTGAATTACCTGATTCATTTGAAGTTCTTAAAGAAAAAATAGTTGGCGATGTAAAAGTCTTATTAGTAAAAATAAAATGACAATAAAAGTAGGCTCAAGAAAATCGAGACTAGCATTAAAGCAAGTTGAAATTGTTATGAATTGTTTAGAGATAGATGACTACGAGGTTATAAAATTTTCTACAGAGGGTGATAAGAAAAGTGCAATGGGCTATTCACAATTCGATAAGCTGAATTTTGTAGAAGATATTGAGAGTAAATTACTTTTAAAAGAAATAGATATTGCAGTTCATTCAGCAAAAGACATGCCTGCTAATTTAAATATGAGTTTTGATAATTTCTTTATAACAGAAGAGGATGATTCTGATGCTCCAGGAGAGACTTTTGGAGATGGTTGGAATAAAGATATTCTAATTTTTAGAAATGATATTGAGCCAATTTTTAAAAAAGATATGAAGCTCGGGACATCTAGCTTGAGAAGACAAATGCAAGCAAAGTTTTTTTTGGGTGCACAGAATATCTTTAATCTTAATGGCAATATCAATACAAGAATTGAAAAATTAGAAAGCGGTGAGTTTGATTGTATTATTCTTGCAAATGCTGGATGCAAAAGATTGGGTTTTGAGCTCAATTCAATATTATTAGATGAGCATAGAACACCAACTCCACAGGGTTTAATTTGTATTCAAAAAAATAAAGACTTTATATTGCCTCATTCAGAAATAATTGAGAATATATTAATTCATAGAGAAGACGGGCTAGATCTTTATCTAAATAATATAAATATGGGGAATAAGTTTCTCAAAGAAATCGGCGCTGATTGTCATTCAGCATTGGCTGTTGAAGCATGGGGTGAGGATCATTCAGGGCATAATCCAGTCATTCATGCAGAGATATATGGTAAAAATGAGTATATCTCTATTAGTGATAACGGATCTGGTAGTGAGGATGAGGCTATTCAACAAACATTAGAAGAATTTTATAAAAAAGGAGGAAAAGATCTCTTAAATGAACATAATTGATACCAAAGCCTCTGATTTCCAGATGTCTTCAAAAAAAAGTTATATCAAGAATATACCCTTATACGAATTAAAGAGTATTGAATATAAATCACCATCTGACGACTACACAGATATAGTTTTTCAAAGTACAGCTGCTGTTGAGTTCTTTAAAGATTGCAATATCTTGAATGAAAAAAATATATATTCTATGGGAAGGTCTACAAAATTATCTTTGCTTCAAAAAGGATTCGATTCAAAAAATCCTGACATACCTGGATCTGCAGGACTTATCAAAGTTATTGAAAATAGAGCTAAACTAGGAAAGTTTCTTATTGTTAAGGGTAAGGATGGTTTAGATGAGGTATATCAATATCTTAAGAATAAAAAAGTTGAAGTTGATGAAGTTCACTGCTATGAAAGAAAAAAATTTGATAGCTATAATAATTTGAAAGGGCCCTATCTATTAGCTGATGCGATAATTTTTCCAAGCACATTTGCTGTAAGGATTTTTTTTGAAGAAATTCATTCAAATAAAACTAAAACAAAATTTTTCGGTATTTCCGAAAGGATTGTTAAATCTATAAATAATTATGGTTATGAAGGTCTGCTTATAGATTATTTTTCAGGCCAAATAGAGAAACAAATAAAAAAATTTATTTAGATTTCTTGCCGTTACCATTCTTCATTGAGGAGAAGAATTCATCGTTAGTTTTATGCGTTCTAATTCTATCAATTAGGAACTGTATTGCTTGAGCATCTTCCATCTCATCAAGTATCTTTCTTAAAACCCACATTCTTTGAAGCTCATCATCGGTTGTCAGCAAATCTTCTCTTCTTGTGCCTGACCTTCTTATATTTATTGCGGGATAAATTCTTTTTTCAGCAATTTTTCTTTCTAAATGAATTTCCATATTACCAGTACCCTTAAATTCTTCATAAATAACCTCATCCATCTTAGAGCCAGTCTCAACCAAAGCTGTTGCAAGAATAGTAAGGCTTCCACCTTCCTCGAGGTTTCTTGCAGCTCCAAAAAATCTTTTAGGCCTTTCAAGCGCATTTGAATCTACCCCACCACTTAAAATTTTTCCAGATGCAGGTTGGACTGAATTATAAGCTCTACCCAATCTTGTTATTGAATCTAATAAAATAACAACATCTTTCTTATGCTCAACCAATCTTTTAGCTTTTTCTATAACCATATTTGCGACTTGAACATGTCGAGTTGGCGGCTCATCAAATGTACTTGCGACGACTTCACCTTTAACAGTTCTAGACATTTCAGTCACTTCTTCCGGTCTTTCATCTATCAGAAGAACAATTAGTTCAACTTCTGGATTATTGCTTTTAATTGAATGCGCAATACTTTGAAGCATTAATGTTTTACCTGCTTTTGGTGGGGAGACAATTAAGCCTCTTTGTCCTTTCCCAATAGGTGCTATTAGATCAATTATTCGTGATGATAAATCTTCATTTGAACCACTGCCTTGCTCCAACATTAATCTTTCATTTGGGAATAAAGGTGTTAAATTTTCAAAAAGAATTTTATTTTTTGTTTTAGCTGGCTCTTCCCCATTGATAGTATCAACTTGAATAAGAGCGAAGTACCTTTCTTTGTCTTTTGGAGTTCTAATTTTACCTGCAACAGAATCACCCTTTCTTAATCCAAATTTTCTTATTTGACTGGGTGAAACGTAAATATCATCTTCTCCGGCACAATAAGAGCCTTGAGGAGATCTTAAGAATCCAAAACCATCATTTAATATTTCTAGAACGCCGCCGCCAAATATATCTATGCCTTCTGAAGCTTTATGCTTGAATATGCGAAAAATTATTTCCTGTTTTTTAAGACGACCAACATCTTGAAGACCAAGTTCAGTAGCGATTTCAACTAATTCGCTTATTGGTTTATCTTTAACTTCACTAAGATTCATAAAATAATTCCGTTTTGTTTAATTAGAAAAGATTGTAACTGGTAGGTTTTTTTTACTCTGGAAGCAAAATGATAACTCTTTTTACATAAGATTCAAAGTTATATGTAATAAATTTAAACTTTGGATCTTATGAATTCGTCTAATTGTTGTTTGGTTAGAGCCCCAATCTCAGTCCCAGTATTTTCTCCGTTTGCAAATATCATTAATGTTGGAATAGATCTAATGCCATATTCTGCTGCTGTTTCTCTATTTGCATCAACATCCATCTTACAGACTTTTATAACATCCTTGAATTCTTCTGCAGCTTCCTCAACAAGTGGAGCAAGCTGTTTGCAAGGACCACACCATTCAGCCCAAAAGTCTACTAAAACTGGTGTTTCAGAATTTATAACTTCATTTGTAAAGTCATCTTTACCTTGCACTTCTTTAACATTACTCATTTGTTTTGTATCTCCTTGGATATTTCTTTGGCAGCATATGTAAGAATTGCATCTGCTCCTGCTCTTTTTATACTTACGAGGGATTCTAACATAACCTCTGAGTCAAGCCAGCCCTGACTAATTGCTAATTTTAGCATGCTATATTCACCACTCACTTGATATGCAAAAGTTGGTATTTTAAAACTATCTTTTATAAGATGAATGATGTCCAGATATGGCATTGCCGGCTTAATCATAACAATATCTGCGCCCTCATTTATGTCCATAGCAACCTCCTGAAGAGCCTCTTGCTTATTATTTGCAGACATTTGATATGAGGATTTAGACGAATTGCCTATATTTGAAGAAGATCCAACAGCATCTCTGAATGGTCCATAAAATTTAGAACTAAATTTAGCTGCATAAGATAATAGGATTGTATTTTTAAAATTATTTTTTTCGAAAGCTTGTCTTATGTATCCAATTCTTCCATCCATCATGTCAGAGGGAGCAATTATATCAGCGCCTGATTCCGCCAAAATTAAAGATTGCTCTATCAATAATTTAATTGTTTCATCATTATCAACTTCACCATCAATAATAATGCCATCATGGCCATGATCCGTATATGGATCAAGAGCCACGTCAGCTATTAGAACAATATCAGGAAATTGTTTTTTAATAGCCTCGATGGATGTTGATATAAAATTATTATTTTTTATCGCTTCGCTGCCTTTGTTATCTTTATTTTTGGGATCAATAACGGGGAATACAGCTATAGAATTTACTCCTGATGACGTAATATCTTCAATTTCTTTAAGCGCTTCATCAACTCCGTATCTAAAAATATTAGGCATTGATTCTATACTCTCAATTCCACTTAAGTTTTCTTTAATGAAAATTGGTTGTATTAAATCATTTTGAGTTAAGGTTGTTTCAGCAACTAAATCAATAAGATTTGTATTCCTTCTTAATCTTCTCAATCTGGTATTTGGAAATTTTCTATCAATAAACATTTTAATCAGTGATAGCTCCTAAGCTTGCAGAGCCAACACTTTTTGCATACTTTGATAAAACTCCTTTTTTTGGCATCTTTATAGGTGACTGCCAAGCCAAACGTCTCTTTTCAATTTCATCATCATCAACTTTTAAAGTTAATTGATCATTTTTTGCATCTATTAAAATTAAATCTCCATCTTCAACTAATGCCAGTGGACCTCCATCAGCTGCCTCAGGTGAAATATGGCCTACAACAAATCCATGAGTTCCTCCAGAAAATCTTCCATCAGTGATGAATGCAACTTTATCTCCTAAACCAAGACCCATAATTGCAGAAGTTGGTTTAAGCATTTCTCTCATACCTGGGCCTCCTTTTGGACCCTCATACCTTATTACAACAACATCACCTTCTTTAATTTGATTATTTAATATTGCATCAACTCCCTCTTCTTCTGAATCAAATACTTTAGCTTTTCCTTCAAAAGAAGTTCCTTCTTTGCCTGTAATTTTTGCTACAGCTCCTTGATCAGCTAAGTTTCCATACAGAACTCTCAAATGACTATCTCCCTTTACAGGACTATCGAAACTCTTAATGATTTCATTATTTTTATAGGGTTGAACTTCTTCAAGGTTGTCTTTTAGAGTTTTACCAGTAACAGTAATGCAGTTTCCATTCATAAGCCCTTTCTCTATTAAAGTTTTCATCAATGGTTGAATTCCGCCATTGGCATTAAGTTCTGACATATAGTGACTTCCAAATGGTTTAAGGTCAGCTAAAACAGGTGTTTTTTTACCAATTCTAGTAAAGTCATCTAAGCAAAGTTCTACTCCAATAGAATGAGCCATAGCTAATAAATGAAGTACTGCGTTTGTAGAACCTCCCAGGGCAATAACAATAGTTATAGCATTTTCAAAAGCCTCTTTAGTCATGATATCAGATGGCTTGATGTCATTTTCAAGTAAGTTCATTATTGCTTTTCCAGCATCAATGCAATCTTGATTTTTGGATGATGAAGTTGCATCTTGACTACTACTTCCAGGCAAACTCATGCCCAATGCTTCAATTGCAGAAGCCATTGTGTTGGCAGTATACATGCCGCCACAAGACCCTGGCCCTTCGACTGAAATTTCTTCAAAATGTATTAATTCTTCCTGGCTAATTTTACCCTTAGAGTATTCTCCAACCTTTTCTGAAACAGTTACATAATCTGTATTCTCTTTACTTGGTTTGATAGAGCCTCCGTAAATAAATATTGATGGTCTATTAAGACGAGCTATTCCAATCAAACAACCTGGCATATTCTTGTCACATCCACCAATGGTGATTAACCCATCATAACCAAGGCAGCCAACAACTGTTTCAATAGAATCTGCAATTACTTCTCTTGAAACCAGAGAATATTTCATGCCTTGCGTGCCCATAGAAATGCCATCTGAAACTGTAATAGTGTTGAAAAGAATTCCCTTACCATCGGAAGAATTAACGGAATCCTCAACTATTTCTGAAAGTTTATTTAAATGCATATTGCATGGAGTAACCTTTGCTCCTGTTGAGGCTATGCCTACAAAAGGTTTTGAAAAATCTTTAGTCGTGAAACCAACACCACGAAGCATAGAACGAGATGCAGCCTGATTTGGTCCATCAACCAATTCTTTTGAATATTTTCTAGAGCTCATTTTAATGTCATTTTCTCAATCGGATGCGTATCTTAACGCAGCCGAGAGTAATTTTTTAGTATATTTTTCTTTTGGGTAGTCAAAAACTTCTTTTGAAAGTCCAGATTCTACTATTTTTCCATCTTTCATAACAAAAATGTAATCTGACATTGATCTTATAACTTTTAAATCATGGCTGATAAATAGATACGTTAATTTATATTCCTCTTGAATATCTTTCAAAAGATTAATTACCTGAATTTGTATCGATCTGTCCAATGCTGAAGTTGGTTCATCTAAGATCATGAATGCTGGATTCATTATCAGCGACCGTGCAATTGCTATTCTTTGTCTTTGTCCGCCAGAAAATTCATGAGGATATTTATTTTTTGCACTAAGCTCAATACCTACATCAGAAAGAACTTTATCTATCCTGTTTTGTATTTCATGACTTTTTAGTTTGAAGTGAACACCAAGACCCTCTCCAACAATTTCACCAACTGTCATCCGAGGAGATAAAGAGCCATATGGGTCTTGAAACACTATTTGAATATGTTTTTTAATCTCTTTAGAAGAGTCTTTAATTTCTTTACCATTAAATTTTATCTTCCCTTCAAAATTAGTAAGGTTTGCAATTGCTTTTCCTAGTGTGGACTTTCCTGATCCTGATTCGCCAACCAAACCTATAGTAGTATTCTTATAAATATTTAATGAGGTGTCTTTAACAGCATGAAATCTGTTTTTTTTAAAAAGATTTATATTTGGCATATCATAAAAAACATTTAAGTTCTCAATCTCAATAAGAGGCTCTTCGTTGTTATTTATATCTTGCTTTGGTTGTGGTTCGGCACTCAATAATTTTTGTGTATAGCTATGTTGAGGATTTTCAAATACATCATTTGTATCTCCACTTTCCACAATCTTGCCACTCTGCATTACACAAACTTGATCTGAAAATTCCTTAACTAGACCGAGGTCATGTGTAATGAATAAGATAGACATCCCCAATTCTTCTTTTAGTTTTGACATTAAGTCAAGAATTTGAGCTTGTATTGTCACATCTAATGCAGTTGTTGGCTCATCAGCAATTAATAACTTTGGTTTGTTTACTAGTGCCATTGCTATCATGATTCTTTGCCTCTGACCACCTGATAACTCGTGCGGATATGAACTAAATCTTCTTTCGACGTCGTCTATTTCAACTAGTTTCATTAATTCTATTGCTTCATCTTTAGCTTCTTTTTTTGAAGCATTTGTATGCAAAAGAACTGATTCTGTTATCTGATTGCCAACCTTATGATATGGATTAAGTGATGTCATTGGTTCTTGAAAAACCATTGATATGATATTTCCTCGAATTGATAATAGTTCTTTTTTGGAAGCACTAATAATTTCTTTTTGATTAAAGTGGATAGAGGATGCATTTCCATAGGTTGCTTGTGGCATTGGTAGCAGCTGCATAATCGACATTGCAGTAACTGATTTACCTGATCCTGACTCACCTACAAGTGCAAGAGTTTTATTTGTTTCAATATCAAAACTTATATCATCAACAGCCCTAAAAGAACCATCTCTAACTCTAAAATCAATACTCAAATTTTTTACTTCAACAATGTTTTTCATAGTATTTTTTTATATTCTGATAAAAAATCATTAACTGCTTTTCTCGCAGCTTTTAAACGAGTCATTGATGCAAAGCCATGGAACAATGACGGATAATGTAATTGTTTCACAAAAGTACCATTTTTATGAAGCAAAAAAGCATAATTTTCTGCTTCATCTGATAGTGGATCAAAGCCAGCTGTTACTATGATTGTTTTTGGTAAATTAGTTTTTTCTTTGTATTGCATCAAATTAAAGGTGTTAGTATCGTTATCTTCAATATTTGATTGAAACTTTTCCCAAAACCAATGCATTGCTTTTTTTGTAAGTAAATAGTTCTCTTTGAATAATTCATGTGACTCATAATCACAGCTTGGATCACACATAGGATATATCAAAAATTGACTATGAACATTTACTGTATTTTCATTTGCTAATTGATGAGTTATTGAAGCAGCAAGATGTGCTCCTGCGCTATCGCCACATAAACTTATATTATTGATACTGATTCCAGTCTGTATTAGCCATTGAATAGCAGCCATACCTTCATTGAGTTGAGTAGGAAACTTATGCTCAGGTGACAGAGAATAATCTAAGGAATAGATCTTTGTTCTAAGTTTCTCTGCAAAATATGCAACCGTTGGATCATGTGTTTCAATTGAATTTAGAACATATCCACCTCCATGAAAAAATAATATTATATTTTCATTATCAGTTTGGTAAGGTATATATTCTCTAATTTTAATGTCTTTATCTTTTCCTATTTGATGGTCTATTTTTTGAATTTTCTTTTTAATA
This sequence comes from uncultured SAR86 cluster bacterium, assembly GCA_902517425.1. Taxonomy (GTDB): domain Bacteria; phylum Pseudomonadota; class Gammaproteobacteria; order Magnimaribacterales; family D2472; genus SAR86A. The sequence continues at coordinate 53,144 of CABYCI010000001.1, forward strand.
TTCTTAAATAATCTTAAATTTCTTCTTTTTTGTTCAATTGAATTTCTTATCTCATGAATATTTTCATTTGATACCTCGTGGATATTAAATTTCGGTATCAAGGACAGGAAAAATTTAGATTGAATATCAAAAATAAAATTTCTCTTAACATCTTTATTAAAAATGCTAATTAAGCTTAAAAACCAAACTGGAATTAAGAAAAAAATATTTATAAAAAAATTTCTAAGCATATTCACGTAATTATAAGTAAAGTATGACTTCACTTTATATTTGGTGAAGTTTATCCTACATATTAATGAAAAAGATATTATTTATAATAATTGCGGTTATATCTAGCATTGAAATACTAGCTGATCAAAATAATCTATTTTCTAAAAAAAATAATCAAATTCTTCCAGCGGAAGAAGCTTTTGGCTTTAACTTAAAAAAAATCAATCAAAACATTATTGCTACTTGGGAAATCAAAGATGGTAATTATTTATATCTTCAATCTGTGCTTGTTAAAATAGGTGATAACGAGGTTAAGTATAAAGTGATAAAAGGAGATGCTTTGGATTATAAAGATGAGTTTTTTGGAGAAACAGAAATAATCAAAAATATATTAGAGATTGAATTTAAAAATGATGTTTTAGATATGGAAGCAAAGATATATTACCAAGGCTGTTCAGAAAAAGGATTTTGCTATCCGGTACAGGAAGTAAAAATATAATAAAATCTTATAAAATACAGTAAAATCGTTTAAAATCTGTAATATGAAAATATTAGTCTTAAATGGTCCTAATCTTAATTTGCTTGGCTTGAGAGAAGAAAGTATTTATGGATCTGATTCACTTAGTGACGTTGAAGATAAACTCAAAGAGATTGCAAACAAATCTAACTGCGAGATAGGTTTTTACCAAAGCAATGCTGAACATGAATTAATTGATGCAATTCACAATGCTTATCGTGATAAAACTGATGCAATTATTTTTAATCCAGCTGGATATACTCATACTAGTGTTGCTTTAAGAGATGCTCTTTTAGCCGTTAGAATTCCTTTTTTAGAAGTTCATATCTCAGATATAGAATCAAGAGAAGAATTTCGACAAAAATCCTATTTTACCGATATTGCTGAAAAAACTATAAGCGGTAAAGGGACTAAGGGATACGAAATGGCATTAGATGAGGCATTAAATATTAAAGGATAAAATTATGGATATAAGAAAAATTAAAACGCTGATTGAAATGTTAGAAGAATCAACTTTGAAAGAAATTGAAGTAAGTCAAGGAGATGAATCTGTAAGAATTTCAAAACAAACAAATGATGTTAGTATCACTGAACAAAATAATTCAAATGACTCTTCAGATCGATTCAAAACAAACGACTAACAACTTCTTACAAATTTAAAAACAAAAATGAGTTCAAACTATAATCCAAAATTAATTGAAGAAACTATTCAAAAAAACTGGGATAAAGAAAATAGATACGTTTCTAAGTTAGACGATAGAGAAAAATATTATTGTTTATCGATGTTTCCATACCCTTCTGGGAAACTGCATATGGGTCACGTTAGAAACTATACGATTGGGGATGTGATTTCTAGATATAAAAGAATGAAAAATTTTAATGTATTTCAACCTATGGGATGGGATGCATTTGGATTACCTGCAGAAAATGCCGCTATTGCTAATAAAGTAAGTCCTAAAGAATGGACAAAACAAAACATTGAGAATATGAAGAGTCAGCTGAAATCTCTTGGATTTAGTTATGACTGGACCAAGGAACTTAGAACGTGTGAATCAAGTTACTATAAATGGGAACAGCTTATATTTAAGAAATTTTATGAAGCTGGTCTAGTTTATCGAAAGAAGTCTATGGTTAATTGGGATCCTGTTGACGAAACGGTCTTAGCAAATGAACAGGTTATTGATGGCAAGGGATGGAGATCTGGTGCACAAGTAGAAATAAAAGAAATTGATCAATGGTTTATAAAAATAACTAATTACGCAGAAGAACTTCTTAACTCATTGGATGATTTAGATTGGCCAGAGAATGTAAAAATAATGCAAAAAAACTGGATTGGTAAATCTAGAGGTGCAGAAATTAAATATCAAATTGATAGCTCTGAAAGTTATTTGACAACATTCTCAACAAGACCAGACACAATCTTTGGTGTGTCATTTTTAGCAATATCACCAAATCATCCACTGGCAATTGAATTGGCTGGAAGTAATAACGGCATTGCAGAATTTCTTGAAAAATGTAAAGAAGTTAAAGCAGCGGAAGCTGATATAGCCCAAGCAGAAAAATTGGGAATAGATACTAATATAAAAGTTATTCATCCTTTAACTGGTAAGCAATTACCAGTTTGGATTGGAAACTTCGTCTTATTAGATTATGGAACAGGAGTGGTTATGGGAGTGCCTGCCCATGACACCAGAGATCATGAGTTTGCTTCAAAATATGGTCTTGATATAAATCAGGTTATTAAAACAGAAGGTGATGAACTGCCTATCCTTGAAAAGGGCGAGCTTATAAACTCAGATAACTTCAATGGCATGGAATCAGATGCAGCGATCAAAGAAATAATAAATGAACTTATAAAATTAAAATTAGGTGAAGAGTTAATTCAATTTAGACTGAGAGATTGGGGAGTAAGCAGACAAAGATATTGGGGTTGCCCAATACCTGTAACATACAAAAATGGAGTGCCAACTGTTGTAGATGAAAAAGACATGCCCATTAAACTCCCAGAATTAGAAGAAAACTCGCCGCCTATTCCATTGAGTCAGAATAAAAATTTTATAACAATTGATGAAAAGACTTTAAGGGAAAGTGATACCTTTGATACTTTCATGGATTCATCTTGGTACTATGCAAGATTTACATCAGCTGATAATAGCAAAGATGTTTTCGATGAAAATACAAAATATTGGCTACCAGTAGATCTTTATGTTGGTGGTATAGAACATGCTATTTTACATTTATTGTATTCTAGATTTTTTCATAAGGCGCTGCGAGACATAGGGTTGGTTGAGGGTGATGAACCATTTAAGAGATTGCTTACCCAGGGGATGGTTTTAAAGGACGGTGCAAAGATGTCAAAATCAAAAGGCAATACTGTAGATCCACAATCATACATTGAGAAATATGGCGCAGATACGGTAAGACTATATATGATGTTCACTGCTCCTCCAGAACAAAGTCTTGAATGGAGTGAATCGTCGGTTGAAGGTGCATCAAGATTTCTAAAAAAAATATGGAATTTAGTCGAAGGAAGAAAATATAATAAACTTAATGATCAAATTAAATTTTCTAAAGATGAGCTCGCGCTTAGAAGGAAATCTCATTCAACTCTAAAGAAAGTAGAAAAAGATTACGATGTAAGGTTTGCTTTTAATACTGCAATAGCAGCAATCATGGAATTATTAAATTTTATTCCAGAAAGTTACAAAAGTGATAATGCATCAGACACAGAAAAATATTGTCTAGATGAAGCAATATTATTTATATTGCAGATGCTCTCACCAATTGCTCCACACATTTGTGAATATCTATGGAAAAGCTTTTGCGGTTTAGAGTCATGTATTGAGTCATCATGGCCAGAAATAAATGAGGCATTATTGAAAGTCGAAGATTTTGAACTAATTATCCAGGTCAATGGCAAAGTAAGAGGAAAGATTAAAATAGATAAAAATATTGATCAAATGGAAATTGAAAAAATAGCGCTTAACGTTGAGAATGTAAAAAACTATATAAGTTCTTCAAAAATAAAAAAGGCCATATTCATCAAAGATAGGCTTATTAATTTTGTAACTTAGGCTCTAAATCTTTATTTCTTAGATTCTTGTTATAAGATAACAAAATGATACAAAAGATTAAATTTAGCTTTCTAGTAATAGCAATAATTGTTATTCAAAGTTGTGCTGTAAATCAATATCAACAAATAAAAACAGAAAAAAACTACTTCGTAACTTTTAGTTCTGATATACCCAAATCATTTCAAACTAGAGTTAATTCATCTTTGAAATCAAAAGAAAATGCATCCAAAGATAATATTATTAATATTAATATTAGTAGCTTCATGTTCAATAAGTATGATGTATATTCTGGAAGTTCTTTGAGGGCACTTGAAAGCGAAGTGAAATCTTCCATGAAAATATCAATTAATCAAAATGACAATACTAGAAATAAAATGCTAATGAGTATGAAGAGATTTAGCTCTATAGAGTTAAATCCAATTGCAGAAGAACAAATGATAAGTTTTATTAAAGATGAAATGTTAGATGATCTTTATAATCAAGTGATTTTAGAGGTGAGTTTAATTGATATGTGAGGCCACATCTCTAACGAAATACATAGATAAGTCTCCTAGATTATTCTTTATATTTGGGCCTGAAATCATTCTAAAAAATACTTCTATAGATCAAATTAATGAGTTTTATAAAAAAAATGGATTTACCGAAAAAAAAGCTATATTTGAAAAAGATTTTAAAGATATTGAAAGAATATTAATCGAGAATGCCGGCGGGTCATTATTTGGATCAAAAACTATAATTGAGATATTTCATAATGGAGGGAAGATCCCAAAAGAAATAACAAATATTTTTGAAATTCCAAATATAAATAAAATGGAAAACATAGTTATTATCATAAGGTCTGCTGTAGAAAAAATTAACCAAGCAACTAAATGGGTTAAAAAAATGAATGACATTTCGTTAATAGTTCAATGTGCGAAATTAAAACCTTATGAAGAAAAGGTTTGGGTGAAAGATAAATTAACATTTATGAATGAAGAAGATGCTAAAAATTATACTGATAGAATTACAGATATGTTTTCTGGTAATTTAGTTGCTCAAAATAATGAGATAAATGTATTAAAACTTACTTACTCTGAAGAATCTAATAATGTCGATATTGGAATAGATGATGCTGAGTTTTTACCCTATCAATTAGAGGATAAGATAATAGAGTTAAATACAAACTATGCTTTAAGAATATCAAAATCAATTAAAAAAAATGATGATCATTATGGTCCACTATTAGTTTTTATTATGGGGAAAATAATTAATACATCAGTTAGCGCTTATCAGAATATTAATACTAACTCGAGCCTTGAAAAAGCTGGTATTTGGAAAAGTAAAATACCTGCTTATGTTAATTTCATTAAAAAAAATACCCTAAAAAAAATGATGCCGCTTCAAAAGAAAGTTTATGAACTTGATTTGGCTGCTAAAGGTTTGGCTGGAATTACCAAAGATCAATTTTGGCAAGAAATTGATAATATGATAATTGACTTAACCTCTAACTAAAAAACTTTTCAAAGAATATTTGTTCACATTTTTGAAACAAACGATTATCTCCATTAAGCTGTATGTCCAAATCTAAAATATTAGTAACTTGTGCAAGTCCTTTTGTGGAACTTGTGAGCCAAACAGATTGAGCATTTTTGAGATCATCAACACTATAATCTCCTTCCTCAACCTTTATACCAAACTGCTTGATTTCATCTATGAGTAATTCTCTTGTGATGCCAGGCAAAATATTATTCGATAGAGCTGGAGTGAAAACGGTTTCTTCAATAGCAAAAAAGACATTTGATGCGCCACCTTCTGTAAGAATATTATTCTTATGCATAATTACCTCATGGCAGCCACTCATTCTTGCATTGTTCATACTCATTACGTTTCCTAATAATGAAGTAGATTTAATATCACATCTTTGCCACCTTAAATCTTCACAAGTCATTACTTTAAGTTTTTGAGATTTAAAAGAATGACTAACTACATAACCAAAAGTTTCAGTAGATAGCGAATCATCAAACATATGAGATCTAATGCTGTCTATTCCCCTAGAAACTTGGTAATAAACATAACCATTTATTAAATTACTCTTAGCAATTAAATCAATTATCTCTTTAGATGTTTTATCCATATCTAAAGATAAATTTAAAGCTTTACAACTTCTTTCTAGTCTATTGATGTGGCTTTCGAAGGCTATCGAATTAGAATTAAAAAAAGGTATCACTTCATATACGCTGTCTGAAAAAGTATAGGCCCTACTTAAAGGAGAGATTTTTATTTCATCAAGATAGTTAAAGATGCTGTTATAAACAGCATGAATTTTTTCCATTTAAGCTATTCCGAATAAACTCATGATCCAAAGCACAAATCTTGACCAGAGCCTGCCAAAGAAACCTTTTGCTTCAACCTCTTCTAGTGCAATCAAGCTAGATGTTAAGACTATTTCATTATTACTGATAATCTCAAGGGTTCCGATTTCTTGACCTTTTGTGATAGGTGCCTGAATATTATTCTTTACTTTATAGTTAACTTTAATATCCTTAAAACTAGTTCTAGGTAATGTAATAGAGATGTCTTCTTGAACACCAAGGCTTAGTGTGTCAATTTTACCTCCCCAAACTTTTGAAGTTGTATATTCTTTGTTTATCTCAAAATATTTTTGAGTTGCATAAAACCTAAAGCCATACTCAAGCAATCTTTGAGTATCTGAAAAACTATTATTAGAGCTATCACTTCCAGCTACTACAGTTATTAATCGCATGTTGGCTCTTTTAGCTGAGCCTATTAAGCAATAGCCTGCTGATGATGTATGACCAGTTTTTACTCCATCAGAAGTATCATCTCTCCATAAGAGTTTATTTCTATTAAATTTATTACCAGTGATACCACCATATTCAAATTCTTTTTCTTTGAACAAAGAATATATATCTGGAAAGTTTGTTATAAATTTTGAAGTTAAGATAGCTAAATCACTTGCAGATGTAAGATGTCCTTCACTTGGGAGGCCTGTTGAGTTTGCAAAATAAGTGCTATTCATTCCAATAGAACCAGCGTAAGCATTCATTAGATCCACAAAGCCATCTTCTGTACCACCAACATACTCAGCAATAGCTACAGATGCATCATTACCTGACTGAATCATTATTCCTTTTAAAAGATCCAAAACACTAACTCTTTTTCCAACCTCAATAAACATTTTTGAACCACCCATCTTCCATGCTTTTTCACTTATAAGGACTTCATCTTCAAGACTTATAAGATTATTCTTAATCTGATCTGCGACTACATATGCTGTCATAACTTTCGTCATGCTTGCTGGTTCTATTTGACCGTCAGAATTTGATTCAGCAATGACGGTGTTAGTATTTGGGTCAATTAAAATATAACTCTTTAAATTGAGCTCAGGTGCATTTGGGACAAAACTTTGACTTAAGATAAAGTTGGATGAGATTAAAGCTAATAGGAGTAGTTTTTTCATTTTTTAAATTCTTCTGACAAATAATACACTGCCATTGCGTAAACATCACTAATATTATATCTAGCAATAGCATAAAAGTTATCATCTGCAATAAAATGAAGGTCTTCACCATTCTCCTTGAATGATAATGGTAAAAATCTTGATAAAGATTCATCTGGTTTGAAGAATTTTCTTACATTATTAGGATAACTCCTCGTAACAATATTGCCATTCCTTTTCCATCCATGCCTTTTTAAATAATTTGCAATACTTCCTATTGCATCATCAACAGAGTTAAATAAATCTACGTACTCGTCCCCATCATAATCAATTGCATAGGCTCTATAACTTGAAGATATGAATTGTCCATAGCCCATTGCACCAGCATAGGAACCTTTAGTTTCGAGAATATCTAAATTATTTTCTCTAGTAAGAATAAAGAATTGTATAAGTTCACTTCTAAAAAATTTAGACCTTCTAGGGTCATCAAAACCTAATGTAGTCAAACTGTCTATTACCCTATATTTACCCATAACTCTTCCATAATCAGTCTCCACGCCCAAGATTGCTGTTACTATTTCCTTGGGAACACCAAACTCTTCTTCTGCTCTTTCAAGAGTTTTAAGATTATCATTTATAAACTTTTTACCATCTCTAATTCTTTTCTTCTTTATGAAGATGGCTTTGTAGTCATCCCATGTCTTAGTTTTTTCGGCAGGGTTTGCAACTGAAACTAGCATCTCATTCCTTTTTTTAGCATCTTTTAAAACTTCGATTACATATGACTCTTTAAATCCATATTCATTAACCAGTTCATCTATGACAGCTTTGCTATCTTTATGCATCGAATAATCTGCAAAGGTAAAAAAGCTAATTGATATAGATATTGATAATAATAATTGTTTCATTTTTGCATCAACTTTTTATGAGTAGCCATGGAAATTATAATTCCAAATGCTATATAGAATGATAACAAAGAAGAGCCTCCTTTGCTTATAAACGGAAGTGGCATGCCAACTACTGGAATAATTCCGACCACCATTGCCAAATTTATAAATATGGTAGAGATGAATAAAAGGCTTAAGCCACCAATTGTCAATCTACAAAATCTATCTCTTGCATTTATAGCCAAGAAGAAGCATCTAAGCATGATAAAGAAAAAAGTAGAAATAAGAATGCAAGCTCCAATGAAGCCAAACTCTTCAGCTATAACTGAAAAAATAAAATCTGTTTCTGTTTCAGGTAAGAAATCAAGATGAGCCTGTGAGCCTTCACCATAACCTTTCCCCTTAATTCCCCCAGAACCTATAGCAATTTTTGATTGAGTGATATTCCATCCAGATCCATATGGATCTGCATTAGGATCTAATAATGTAAGTATTCTTTGTCTTTGAAAAGGTTCCAAGAAATTATTCCAAATAAAAGGTAGAGATAGAATAAAAGTACCAAACGATATACCAATAAATCTCCAACTCAATCCTGCGAGAAAAAGAACGTAAATACCTGCAATAAATATAACTAGACTAGTTCCTAGATCTGGCTGAATTCTTACTAAGTTAACTATGATAAGAATGACCATCATACTTATTAACGTATTAAGTAAACTGATTGGGAGAGGTTTATCATATAGGTATGCGGCCAAGAAAACTGGTAATGCGATCTTAACAATTTCTGAGGATTGCAAAGTAAAAAATCCTAAATCTAGCCAACGCTTTGCTCCATTTACTTCTTTACCAAATATCATAGTAATAAGTATTAAGACAATTGAAAATATTAGGAAGAGTAAGGAATTATTCTTATAAAAGTCTGGATCAATTTGACTTAACAGAAACATTAAAATTAAGCCAAGTACAACAAATAATGACTGTTTAACTGTTGTTTCTATATTTCCTTGAGAAGCACTATATAAGAATACAAGACCCATTATTGATAACAGAGTTATTGATATAAATAAATATTGGTCGAAGTAAATCCTAGATTTAAATGAATTAAATAGCCTATTCATTATTGATAAGACTATTTAAAACACTAATAGCTACTGGTCCTGCAACAGCACCACCACTTTCTCCATTCTCAATTACTACACTTACTGCGTATTTAGGATTTGGCATTGGAGCAAAGGCTATTATGATTGCGTGATCTCTTTGACCTTCTACTTCTCTTATAATTTGATAATCTTCTTTCGTTTCTGTACTAACAAGCTCAACAGTTCCTGATTTAGCAGCAACAGCATAATTCTTTAAATCTCTTAATCTTCCAGCAGTTCCTTTAGGATTTTCTATTACTCCAATCATACTTTTATGAATATTTTTCCAATCATCATCTACAAGATTGTTACTCATAAAAGTGTCTTCCTGTGTTGTATTAATATCTTGAATAAACGAAAACTTATTGAGGGTTCCTTTCTTTGCAAGAAAAGCAGAGTAATATGCAAGTTGAATTGGTGTAGCGCTTAAGTAGCCTTGACCGACTCCCATATTGACTGTGTCACCCTTGAACCATCCAAAATTAAGAGTATTCATTTTCCATTCAGGATTTGGTAATAAACCATCATCAGGAATGAAACAATCTATACAAACATTCTTTCCAAAACCAAAATGAGACAAATGATTCACTAACTCATCAATTTCTGAGTTGTATGCCAATGAAAAAAAGAAAGTATTTGAGCTTTCAATGATTGCATCCATAAGATTGATATTTCCATGTCCTCCCTTCTTCCAACCTCTATATATTCTATTATCTTCAGGAAGCACAAAAAAACCTGGATCGTCTATAGTATATTCCCAATCAATTATTTTATTTTCTAGCCCATATAGTCCAATAGCAGGTTTTATTGTTGACGCAGGTGAATATCTTCCTTGTCCAGCTCTATCAAAGAATGGTTTATCTTTATCATTAAGTAATTGGTTAAAATCTGCTTGTGACATTCCATTAGTAATTTTATTAATAGGAAATGATGGAGAGCTAACATATGTAACTATAGCGCCTGTTTCTATTTCAATTGCAACTACCGCACCTCTTCTTTTATCTAACTGTTCATATGCAATTATCTGACTACTTATATCAAGAGAGGTATATAGATCCTCTCCATTCTTGGCAGGTATTTCTTTTAACTCATTTAATAACTTTCCTGATGCATCAACCTCATAAATTTTTTTGCCAAAATATCCTCTAAGTTTTTTATCATAGGTATTTTCAAGACCAGTCTTGCCAACAATATAACCATTTGAGTACTTGAAAATTGTTTCTTTTGATCTAAGATTTTGATCATTAAGTATTTCTTCAAGAGAATCATCACCCAAACTCCCAACATATCCAACAGCATGTGAAAATATCTCTGAGTAAAGGTTCTCTCTTGAATACCTCTCATCAACAAAAGTAGCTGGAAATTTATATCTTCTTGATTCAAATTTAGCAATTTCTTCCATTGAAAGATTTTTCTTTAAAACAAGCTCTCTATTTAATTTAGCTTTTCTTTTAAAATTTTCTTTTGTATATAAGGTATCTTCCTCAGATAATTCAATATAATTACCTATCATTTCTATATGTTCATCGATATTATCAATTTGTGAGGGCTTCAAAATAAGATTGTAACTCGGTCGATTATTGACAATAATTTTTCTGTTTCTATCATAAATAATTCCTCTTCTTGGTTGAATAAGAATCTCTCTTGTTTTATTTTCTAATGATGCAATTTCATAATCTGTAAAACTTGAAACTTGCAGAGAAAAGGTGCGATATAAAAAAAATAAAAAAAGCATACCAAAGAACAAATAAACAAAAACAAGTCTGTTAAAAAAATTTTTCTTTTCTATTATTGTTTCATTAAGATCAATCATTTGTGATAAGGCATATTATTTATAATTGTATGTGATCGGTATATTTGTTCTACTAATAATAATCTAAATAACCTGTGAGGAAATGTAAATTGTGAAGCTGAAAAAACTTTGTCTGCCCTTTGTTTTACTTCAAGTGACAAACCAAATGAACCTCCAATAATAAATGAGACTGAAGTCATAGATGATTGGCACTTCAGAATAAAATTACTAAAATTTTTACTGGTTAAAGATTCTCCAGTAGAATCCCACGAGACAACATAATCATTTTTTGAAATCTTTGAAAGAATTAGACTCGATTCTTTTTGAACAACTTCTTTTGTTGAATAATTTGGATTTTGTTGACTCTTTAAATTTATAAATTCTATACTTAAACTTTTTGGAAATTGTTTAGTATAGAATTCAATACCTTTAGACTCCCATTGATTAAGCTTATTTCCAACACTAATAATCTTTATCAACATTAATTAAATTTCTTTAAAAGACTGTTCTCTCCCCAAAGACCTTCCAAATCATAAAAGTCTCTTTGATCCTGTTTCATAATATTAACAACGATATCGCCACAATCTACAAGAATCCATCCAGAATCAAGCTCACCCTCGACCCCTATAACATTAATGTTATTTTTTTTAAGATGTTCTACTAGCTTTTGAGATACTGAAGCTGCATGTCTATTAGAATTTGCGGTCACAATTATTATTTCATCAGCAAAAGAAGATATCTCTTTTACATTAAGGCATAGAATATTTTCAGCTTTGCTATTACTTAAACTGAAATTACATATTTTAGAAAGGTTGTTATTAGACAAAATTAAGTAAATATTATTAATATAATAGTAATTGATATACTAAATCATAATTGTTTAAAAAGGTAAGTAATTTTGGAAATAAACTTCTTTGATACAGCTAACGAATTCTTCTCAAGTTACAAAACATATATATTTTGGTTAGGAGTAGTCTCTCTTTTAATTTTTATTTTTAGTCTTATCAGCATACGATGGCTGGTAACTTTAATACCAAGTGATTATTTTACTAATAAAGGCACTTCAGAGTTTAAAAAAAGATACCCACTGACATGGCTTTTTTCAATTATGATAAAAAATATAATTGGTTACGCATTAATTTTGGGAGGATTGCTAATGTTGGTTCTTCCAGGTCAAGGTCTATTTACAATTTTTATAGGCTTGATATTAAGCAATTACCCGGGTAAATATAAGTTAGAAAGAAAATTAATATCAATTCCAAGTATATTTAAAATGGTGAATTGGTTAAGAGATAAATCTAACAAACCTCCACTAGATATTTAATTTTTAGTTTGACGAAATCTCATCAATATATTTTGAAAGAATAGAAAACCTTTGCGAGGCATCAAATGCTTCTAATAGGTTTTGTTTATGCGTCCAGGGTATTGGTATAAGTCCAGCAAGATGATAAGCAACAGAGTCGGCAGAATTAAAGTCAACATTAATAGACATATTCGCTATTCTTGGATGTTTTATTAATTGCGAGAGAATATTTGAAATTTCTGGAAATTCAGCTAATAAAGCTTGGTCATCAACTTCAGGGTCTACTATGGGATAGGTTGCAGCTAAATTAAGACCATCCTCAAGCTTAACTATATCTTTAATAGATACTTTATTAATAGATTTTACTGTTATCCCAAGAAGACCATTAGGTAAATTATTAAAATCGATTATTTCTACATATGTGCCCTGTTTTGAAATTTCGTAATCGTCTTTATTAGATAATTTTTTTTGAAAGGTCATGACAAAACCATGATCATTTTCCATGCAATTTTTAACCATATCTATGTATCTTGGTTCAAAAATTTGAAGATCTTGAATTGTTCCTGGAAGAGCAACTATACCCAATGGGAAAATGGGTAAATTATTTGTTTTCAATGTAACTCATAATTGGTTGTATAAATTTTTGGCTATCTTTATTGGTCATTACTAAAATAATATCATAATCAAAAATTGTTTCCTTAAGCTTTGAAGCTAATGATTCAATTGAATTAAAGGAATTTGTATATTGATATATCTGCTTGTGATCAAGTAAAAAAGTTTGATCAAGCAATTCAAATGAATCAATGAAATTCTTATGAAAGCCTGATGACATTGTATTTGATCCAAGCTCAATAATACCTAATATTTTTTTATCTAAATATTTTTCTCTAATTGCTTCACAAGATAGTCTTATTGCGGTCGGATGATGAGCAAAATCATCATATACTTTTATACCTGAAGCATCCACTACCAACTCCATTCTTCTTCTGACGCCTTTAAAGGTTTTTAATGACTCAATTGAGTCATTAATTAACACACCATCGAGTTTTGCTGCAAGAATTGCAGAAATATAATTCTTAAAATTATGCTTACCTATTAATGGTAACTCTTTAAGTGAAAACTTCTTTTTATCTACCTCTAACTCCATTAATTTGAAATCTGTTTTTATTGAGTGAGAATTAATCTCTATTTTATTGCACCACAAACCATCCTTGATAAGATCAGAACTGTTTTTATCATCTTTAAAGTAAATAATATTTCCTGAACTTGGAACAATCTTTATAAGATGGTGAAATTGTTTTTTTATGTCATTAATATCATCAAAAATATCAGCATGGTCAAATTCAATATTATTTATAACTAGGTTGTTTGGTGAGTAATGTATAAATTTAGATCGTTTGTCAAAAAAAGCTGAATCATACTCATCAGCTTCTATAACAAAAGATTTATCTGTGCCAAGCTTTGCAGAATTTTCAAAATTTTTAGAAATACCTCCAATTAAGAATCCGATGTCTTTCCCTTGATTTTCTAAGATATGAGCAAGCATATAAGAAGTGGTAGTTTTTCCATGAGTTCCCGATACAGCAAAAACATTTCTATTTTTAAGCTCTTTCCCTAACATCTCAGGCCCTGAGACAAATGGTAATTTTTTATCTAAAATCTCTTCAATGCACTCATTACCTCTTGATAACGCATTGCCAACGACGTAAAGATCAGCCTTTGGTAATTGGTCTTTTTGATACCCTTGAGTTGTTTCTATACCTATCTTCTCAAGATAGTCTGACATGGGGGGATAATATTGAATATCTGATCCTGAAACTTTATGTCCAGACTCCTTTAAGATTTGAGCTAACCCAGCCATAAAGGTTCCACAAACACCTAGGATATGTATTCTCATATTAGTTATAATACGATACTTGAATTTTATTCAAAGTATAAGCGGGGAAATAATGAAAAAAAATGCTTTTTATGCACAATCAGGAGGTGTTACTTCGGTAATAAATTCTACTGCTGCTGCTTTAATTTTGGAGGCTAAAAAATATAAATCTAAAATTGGGAAAGTGTATGCAGGAAAAAATGGAATCCTCGGTGCATTAAGAGAGGAACTTATTGATACATCAAAAGAAAGCATAACAGCCATCGAATCCTTGAAAGCTCGACCAGGTGGCGCTTTTGGATCTTGCAGATTAAAACTAAAAAATCTTGATGAAAATAAAAGAGAGTATGAAAGACTTGTCGAAGTTTTTAAAGCTCATAATATTGGTTATTTTTTTTATAATGGAGGAAACGATTCAGCAGATACTGCATATAAAGTTTCCCAAATTAGTAAAAAATTAGGGTATCCCATCAATTGTATTGCTATACCTAAAACTGTTGATAATGATTTAGCAATTACAGATTGTTGTCCTGGATTCGGATCTGCTGCTAAATATATTGCAATTTCAACTATGGAAGCAGCTTTGGATGTTGAATCAATGTCAGAAACTTCTACTAAGGTCTTTATCCTTGAAGTGATGGGTCGAAATGCAGGCTGGATGGCTGCCTCCTCTGCTCTAGCCAAAAACTCTTCAACCGATGCACCTCACATAATCCTTCTTCCCGAAGTCACTTTTAATCAACATAAATTTTTATCTAAAGTAAAAAGCATAGTAAAGACCAAAGGATACTGTGTAGTTGTTGCTTCAGAAGGTGTAAAAAATAGCAAAGGAAAGTTCTTGGCTGAATCAGATCGAAAAGATGCCTTTGGTCACGCCCAGCTTGGTGGAGTGGCGCCATACCTTTCATCATTGATAAATTCTAAACTTAAACTAAAGAATCATTGGGCAGTATCAGATTATCTACAAAGAAGCGCTCGTCATATTGCATCAAAAACTGATCTCCTTCATGCTGAGGCAGTTGGAATTCATGCAGTTAGATATGCAATCAAAGGCATGAATGGTGTTATGCCTGTTATTGTTAGAGGCAAGAGTGATAAATACACTTGGAGTATAAAGCCAGCATCTCTATCAAAAATAGCTAATGTCGAAAAGAAACTTCCTAAGTCTTTTATAACAAAAGATGGGTTTAATGTGAATGCCAGAGCAATAAAATATCTACAGCCTCTGATTTTGGGAGAAGCTTACCCAAAATTTTTTAATGGAATACCAAAATTAGAAAAATTAAAGTTAATTGAAGTTGAGAAAAAACTGCCAAAATGGAAACTTTAGTAGATTTTTAGATTAAGACTTTCAATGATACTTGTAATTTCATCTTTTAAGATTTTTTTATCATCTTCGTTCAAAAATTCTCCGATAAAAATGTCTTCGCCTTTTGATCTAAAACTTAATCGAATAGTCTTATCTTTTTCTTTTTTTATTTTAAAGTAAGTGAATGTTCTGAACTCTTTCCATGAATATTCAGCTTTATTTATACCTCTTTCAACTTTCACAATATCTTGCGAAATATAAATTTTTTCTTTCTTGCTGCTCCACTTAAAACTTAAATAGAATGCAACGAATAGAATACTTAGTTCGAGCCCTGCAAATGGAAGTATTAAAGCTGCTCCTAAAAAATAGAATATTACCCCAATCCCACCGCATACTAACGTGATGCTTGCTAAAAAAATAATTCTATATATGCCAACTAAAGAACTATTTGGGCTAAGTGATATTAAATAATCGGAATCATTAACTTTTTCAACTGTTACCAATTTTATATAATCCTTATGTAATTATTAGTCTGCTTGAGATATTTTTAATTCTTCAGTAAGTCTTTCTATATTGATTAACTTACCAACTTTTTTTCCTCTTTTAGCTCTTGAAAGAATATATTCAAACCAATCTTTTGGTTTAAGAGAAACAAATCTTTTACCTACCTCGATTCTAAGAGAGCTATCATTTGCTAAAAGTTGTGCATGTGCCATGAATTCTTCACCACTCGCAAGCTTGTCTTTGGGTATATTAATAATTTTGTTGCCTTTCCCTTTGCCGAGAATAGGTAGCTCACCAATTTCAAATATGAGGAGTTTGCCAATGTTTGAAACAGCAGCGATATGCGTATGATCCTCTCTTACTGGAATAGCTTTTAGCATTTGGGCATTTTCTGGTAATTTCATAAATGCTCTTCCTGACTTCTTATTAGAAGTCATATTTTCATATGAAGATATATACCCATATCCTCCTGAGTTCATTATTAGGAATTTATCTTGGTCTTTTCCGATAACTGAAGAAATGAATTGAACACCCGAATCAGCATTCAGTCTTCCTGTTATTGGCTCACCCATTCCTCTTGCAGAAGGAAGAGAGTGGCTAGGTATAGAATAAGCTTTTCCATTTGAATCTAAAAATACTGCAAGTTGATTGCTCTTACCTCTAGCAAAATCCTGTAAAGAATCATCTCCTCTGTAAGATAATGAAGTAGGATCAATTTCGTGTCCTTTTGCACTCCTAATCCAACCAGCCTTTGAAAGCACCACTGTAATGGATTCAGTGACTATAGTATCTTCTTCAGAAAAAACTTTTGCATTAGAAGATTCTATTATTGGAGATTTTCTATCTTCTCCAAAATTTTCTTTTATTTCTAGCAATTCATTTTTAATAAGAGTCTTTAATCTAGTCTTCGATTTCAGTATTTTTTCAATATCATCTTGCTCATTTACTAACTCGTCTCTTTCATTTTGAAGTTTAATTTGTTCGAGCTTCGCTAGTTGCCTCAACTTAATTTCTAAGATTGCATTCGCCTGAATTTCCGATAATTTAAATATTTTTATAATATCTTTCTTAGGTTCATCTGACTGTCTAATTATCTTTATAACTTTATCTATATCAATAAAGATTGTTAATAAGCCTTCTAAAATATGAAGTCTGTCGTTTACTTGATCAAGTCTATGTTCAAGTTTCCTTCTAACAGTATCCTTTCTAAATACTACCCATTCTTTTAATAAATCAACTAATGAAAATACTTTTGGGCCACCTTTTAATGAAATAAGATTCATATTAATTCTGTACGACTTTTGAAGATCTGTTGAAGCAAATAAATGATTCATTAGATCTTCAACATTTACCCTATTTGATTTAAGCGTAATAGCTAACCTTATAGGGAATTCATGATCCCCTTCATCAGCCAAATCAATAACCATCGGCAGTTTTTTATTAAGCATTTGTTCAGCGATCTGTTCTAAAATTTTTGATCCAGATGCTTGATAAGGCAATGCATTAATAATTATTTGGTTCTTCTCTTGTTCCCAATTTGCTTGAATTTTAAAGCCCCCCCTACCTGAAAGGTACATTTCTTCAAGCTCCTCTTTACTGGCTATAATTGAAGATTCGTTTGAGAAATCTGGGCCATTTATAATCTTTAAAATATCTTTTAGTTCTGATTTGGGTTTATCAAGAATACTTATTGTTGCATCAATGACTTCATTGATATTATGTGATGGTATATCAGTTGCCATTCCAACAGCGATACCTGAAGTCCCATTTAATAAAATCATTGGTATTTTTGATGGGAAAATTACAGGTTCTAAAAGTGATCCATCAAAGTTGGGTTGCCAATCAACAGTTCCGGATTTTAATTCAGAGATAAGAAGATTTGCAAAGCTTGTAAGTTTTGACTCTGTATATCTCATTGCTGCAAATGATTTTGGATCGTCTTGTGATCCCCAGTTTCCTTGTCCATCAACTAAAGGATATTTAAACGAAAAATTTTGTGCCATTAGCACCATTGCCTCATATGCAGCACTGTCTCCATGCGGATGAAATTTTCCAATAACATCACCCACAGTTCTTGCTGATTTTTTATATTTAGATGATGCATCTAGCCCTAATTCAGACATAGCATATAAGATTCTTCTTTGAACAGGCTTTAAACCATCACCGATATTTGGAAGGGCTCTATCAAGAATTACATACATAGCATAGTTGAGATAAGACTCTTCAGCATACTTCTTTAAACTTATTGAATTGAACTTGTCATTTGCCATGTATTTACACCCTCACTAATGAACCTTTTTTTTCAAGCCATTCTTTTCTTGCAGGAGCATTCTTTTTAGAAAGAAGAAGGTCCATCATTGCATTTGCATTATCTGTTGCTGATATTGACAATCTTACCAATTGTCTCGTTTGAGGATCCATAACAGTCTCTCTTAACTGGGATGGATTCATTTCACCCAAACCTTTAAATCTTTGAATATTAATTTTTGGCTTTCCTTTTTTATTTTTAAAATCTTTTACCGCTTTATCTTTTTGTGTTTCATCTAATGCATATATAACTTCTTTCCCACAATCTATTCTATAAAGTGGAGGCATTGCTATAAATATTCTTCCCTCTTGAACAAGATTCCTAAAATGTCTTAAAAAAAGTGCACAAAGTAAAGTTGCTATATGAAGACCATCAGAATCTGCATCAGCTAAAATACATATTTTCCCATATCTAAGAGATGAAATATCTGCATTACCTGGTAAAACTCCTATTGCGGTTGAAAGATTTTTTATCTCTTGAGACTTAATTATTTCATCGCTTTCAAGATCCCATGTATTAAGTATTTTTCCTCTTAATGGCATTATTGCTTGAAAAGACCTTTCTCTTGCTTGTTTTGCTGAGCCTCCTGCAGAATCACCTTCAACGAGAAATAATTCAGTTTCATTTAAATCTTCGCTATTACAATCTGATAACTTTCCTGGCAATGCAGGCCCTTTAAAGGTTTTCTTTCTTTCGACTGTACTTGATGCTTTTGCTCTTGCTTGGGCAGAAATTATTGCAAGTTCTGCAATTTTTTCACCCTCTTCTGTGTGTTTGTTGAACCAAATACTTAGAATATCTTTTGTTGAAGTACTTACAAATGACATATGATCTTTAGAATCAAGTCTCTCTTTGGTCTGTCCAGCAAATTGAGGATTTTGCATTTTTGAAGATACAACAAAAATAGCATTTGTAATAACATCTTCTGCATTTAGTTTTAAGCCTTTTGGAAGAAGACTTCTGTAATCACAAAACTCTTTTAGTGCTTCTAATAGTCCAGATTTGAAACCATTAAGATGAGAGCCACCTTGTGCTGTAGGTATTAAATTTACATAAGTCTCATCAAGCTTATTTTTTGATGGTTTGTTTGACCAATTTATTACAAATTCTACTTCTTGTGCATCAGAGTCCTTTGAAGATAAGATTGATTCCTCAAGAATCAAATCAATCCCCTCTGAAGCATCTTCAAGATAACTTTTTAATCCATCCTCATAAAACCATTTTATTTTTTCTTTCTTTTTTTCATAATGAAAGTCAATAGTCAGTCCTGGACATAAAACAGCTTTTGCTTTTAAAAGATGCTTGAGCTCCTTTAAATTAATCTGATCTGATTCAAAGTATTTTGAGTTAGGCTTGAACTTTATAGTGGTTCCACTATTTCTAACACCAACATCTCCAACAACTTTCAATTCACTTTTTTTGTCTCCATTATCAAAATGCATTTCATGTTCTTTAGAATCTCTTCTTATATTTACTTGAAGTGAATCTGATAAAGCATTTACAACTGATACTCCAACACCATGCAAACCTCCAGAAAAACTATATTCATCACCGGAAAATTTAGCTCCTGCATGCAATTTACATAAAATTAATTCTACGCCACTTACCTTATGTTCCGGATGAATATCAACTGGCATTCCTCTTCCATCATCACTTACTTTGATATAACCATTTTTTTCAATTTTTATTTTGATATTTGAACAATGCCCCGCTATTGCTTCATCAACTGAATTATCAAGCACTTCTTGAATCAAATGATTTGGACACGAAGTATCGGTATACATACCAGGTCTTTTTCTTACAGGATCTAATCCAGAAAGAACTTCTATTGCTTTTGAGTCGTATGTATTCTTGGCCAAATTAATCTGCCTTTTGAATTAATCTATAAAAACTTTCTCTAATATAGTTTTTCATTAAAGTCTTTTAATAACTAATTTATTCTACTCTAAACAAATAAGGAAAGATGTTTTATTTAAACTTTTTAGATAATTTTATTGTCATATGTATAATTAGAATCTTGGTTGATTTCTATAATGTTTACACTGCACACATTAAATGGGTTAAAATATGTCAATGAAAATTAATTTTTACAGCAAATTACTAATAGTTGTTCTTTCATGCTCGTATTTATCTGCTGAAAATATTCTTGAAATTTATAACGAAGCTCTTGAAAACGATCCTACATATAGGTCAGCTGAATACTCATATCTTGCTGATAAAGAAATCGTTGTTCAAGGAAGGGCTGCCCTGCTCCCAAGCATTACTTTAAGTGGCTCAACTAATTGGAATGAATACTATCAAAATGATATCTTGCAGCAGGAATATAACTCTTTTTCAAAGTCAGCTAGAATTACACAACCTTTGTTTAGATTGGACACTTGGTTTAATTTTAAGAGATCAAAGTCATTAACAAATGCTGCTGAAGCAGATTTTGCATATGAACAACAAAGTCTTTTACTTAGAACTGCTGAATTATATTTTGGAGTATTGAGGGCAATAGATAATTTAAATGCTGCAATATCTGAAGAAAAGGCTATTAAAAAGCAATTAGATCAAGCTCAACAAAGGTTCGAAGTTGGCTTGTCTGCTATAACTGGAGTCCAAGAAGCTCAATTAGCATTTGATCTAAGTAAGGCTGCAAGAATTAGTACTGAAGGTAATTTATTTTCTGCAAGAGAAGCTTTAAATGCTTTAATTGGAAGAGAAATTTTTTCATTGAATGAATTAGGTGATGACCTCAATGTTTCCTCCCCATATCCAAACTCTAAAGAAGAATGGGTTGAGTTAGCTCTAAAGAATAATTACCAATTAAAAGCATCATATTTAAGAAAAGATGCTGCTAAGAATAACGCAAGAAATGCTGCATCCAACCATCTACCAAAAATAGATATTGTTGGAAGTGGCTCAGATTCTGAAACTAACCAATTTAATTATGAGGGTTTTGAAATCAACGGACAGGGCATTCCAATACCGGCAGTGACTGGAAGAAGAAACTATGCAATACAAATGAGCGTTCCTATTTTTCAAGGCGGAGCTGTTAGTTCAAGACGAAAACAAGCATATTCTCAATACAATCAAGCAGATGAAAATTCATTATTTACTGAAAGAAGGGTCATTCAGGAAGTTCGATCACAATTCTCTAATGTTGCTACTTTGGTTGCAAATGTTACTGCACAAAAACAAGCAGTTATTTCGGCAACTAGTGCACTAGAAGCTACCCAAGTTGGTTACAAGGTTGGTACAAGGAATGTGGTTGACCTTCTGCAAGCTGAGAAAAATCTTTATAGTGCTGAAAAAAACCTTGCGAACGCAAAATACGACTACATCCTTGCTAATTTAAGGTTAGCCTTAGCTGCAGGAACAATTAGCCCAAGTGACATTGTAGATATAAATAATCTTCTAAAATAAATCATGCCTGAGCTGCCTGAGGTTGAAACAACCGTAAGAGCAATTAATAAATTTGAAAACTCTACTCTTAAAGAGGTTATTGTTCATAACAAAAATCTTAGATGGAAAGTTGATAAAAAAGTTGAAATTTTTACCAAAAATAAACTTATACATAAAATTTCAAGACGAGCAAAATATATCCTCATATATTTAGATGAATATTGTTTGATGATACATCTTGGGATGTCAGGCAAATTGAGAATACAAAACAATAATGATAATTATTTTAAAAAACATGATCACGCTGAATTTATTTTCAAAGATGAAAAAATAGTCTTTAACGATACTAGGAGATTTGGATCAATTCATTTATCAAAAAATCCTAATAAACATCGATTAATTAAAAACCTTGGTATCGAGCCTTTGTCAAATAGCTTTAATAAATCTTATCTGGCAAATGTATGCAAAAACAGTAATTTAAGCATTAAGAAACTTATTATGGATCAAAAAAATGTTGTTGGTGTTGGAAATATATATGCTTCTGAGAGTTTGTTTCTTGCAAAAATTAATCCAAAAAGGTTATCGAAGGATATATCAATTAAGGATTGTGAATGTCTAGTTAAGTCAATAAAAACAATTTTAAAGTACGCAATTAAAAAAGGAGGGACAACCCTTAAAGACTTTTATTCGGCAGACGGAAGTGAAGGATATTTTAGTCTTGAACTAAATGTTTACGGAAGAGATTCAATGCAATGTAAGAATTGTAATTCCAAAATTGTTAAAACTATAATTGGTCAGAGAGCGACCTATTTATGCACAAATTGTCAGTCTTAGGATGCAAGCTTTGCTTTAAGAGCTTGTTCTACAGATGGGTGAACAAATTTACTAATATCTCCTTTTAAATCACAAATCTCTTTGATTAGACTTGATGAGACATATATAAGGCTTTCTTTAGGAGTTAAAAAAATACTTTCAATGTCTGGAGCAAGGGATCTGTTCATTGTGGCAAGCTGAAATTCATATTCAAAGTCAGAAACAGCTCTTAGGCCTCTTATGATTGCACAAGCATTCTGTTCTTTTGCAATATCGACAGTTAATTGTCTTGGAAACCCAACTACTTCAACTTGGGTATTATCTTTATAGATTGAGGAAGCTAATTTAATCCTATCCTCTAGACTAAAGAGTGGATTTTTAGCATCATTTTTGGCAATTGCTATAACTATTTTATCAAACAAACCACATGCTCTATCTATAATGTCCATGTGACCATATGTTATTGGATCAAAGGATCCTGGATAAATAGCAACTTTCATAATTAAGAATCATACTAAATATTAGTGTTTAATGAAAATTATTAATAATGCTCATTCTTTTAATTACGCATAAATTTGATACATTTTTAAGTTTTTTGTATGATAGACACTTGTATATTTCAGGGGGGAGTAATTTTACTCCTACTTACTTATAAGGAGTTATATATGAAATTTTTATTAACAATGGTTAGTGTTCTTGCGCTACCTGCTTTTGCTGCTGACTTGCAGACAAGTGATATCACAGGAGTGACATTCTGGCTGGTAACAGCTGCTATGCTTGCTGCTACTGTATTTTTCTTTGTTGAAAGAGACAGAGTTCACGGCAAATGGAAAACATCATTATCAGTTGCTGGTTTAGTTACTGGTGTGGCGTTTTGGCATTATCTCTATATGAGAGGTGTTTGGGTCGAAACTGGAACATCGCCAACTGTATATAGATACATTGACTGGTTAATCACGGTTCCACTTCAAATTATTGAGTTCTACTTAATTCTTAAAGTGTGTACTAACGTTAGCTCAAGCGTATTTTATAAGCTTTTAGGAGCTTCATTAGTTATGCTTGTAGTTGGTTTCATGGGTGAAACTGGTTCAAACGCAATGATTTGCGGAATAGTAGCAACACTTGCATGGTTATACATTATCTATGAAGTATTTTCTGGCGAAGCTGGAAAATTAAATGCTTCAAGTGGTAATGCTGCAGCACAAAGCGCATTTGGAACAATCAGATTGATTGTTACTTTTGGTTGGGCTATATATCCAATAGGATATTGGCTTGGCGCAATGGGCGGTGGTGATATGGCTGGTGCAAATACAATATATAACCTTGCTGATTTTATAAATAAAATCGCGTTTGGTTTAGCTATTTACGTTGCAGCTGTTAGCGACTCAGAATAATTTAATTTTTATTCTTAAAACCCAGCTTTATGCTGGGTTTTTTTATGGTTGAATTTCTTCACCATTCCAAGCAAAGATCTTGCCTGTATCTTCGATATCAAGATTAGCAATAACTTCGAGTAATTTTTTTGCGCTATAGTCTGGAGTAAAAAGACTATTGCTCTTAACATTTTTTTCAAACGGCTTACTCAGATAACTTTTAACTGTCCCTGGTTGAAGCCCAACAAAAATAGCTTCAGGATTAGATCTTTTCACTTCAATGCTAAAATTTTTTATGATCTGGTTGAGAGCAGTTTTGCTTGCTCTGTATGAATACCAACCTCCTATTTTATTATCAGTGATGCTCCCAACTCTTGCACTTAAAAATGCGAAAGTGCTTTTGGTACTTTTTTGTAATAGGGGGATAAAATATTTGCCTACTAATGTTGGGCCAATAGTGTTTACTAACAATACTTTCTTAAGTTTGATGGAATTAATATCTCTGATGCTTTTCTCTGGAAATATATCATCGTCATTATGAAGTATTCCAGTGGCTACAAAGACTAAATCAAATTTAATATCATTAGGTAACTTTTGAACAGCTTGTTTAATTGAATCCTCATCTTCTATATCAATAACAATATTCTTTACTTTATCAGTATCTTTATCATTAATTTTCCTTGAAAACTTATAAATACAATCAACTAGATCATCTTTCAAAAGATTTTCTGAAATTGAGTTTCCAATAGCTCCATTGGATCCTATGACAGCAACTATTTTTTTCATATTTATGGTTTTCTTATTTCATCTATCATCTGATAGATTTCCTTAGGTGGTTTACTATAAAAATTTGAAACAATTAATGCAATAACAAAATTCATGATCATTCCTAAGAATCCTATTCCTTCTGGCGATATGCCGAAAAGCCAATTTTCAGCAACATTTAATTGAGGATTGATAAACTTAAAATAAGTTATATAAGATGACGTAGCTATTAATCCAGAAATCATTCCAGCAATTGCGCCCTCTTTATTAAGTCTTTTATAAAAAATTCCAAGAAACAAAGCTGGGAAAATAGTAGAGGCAGCCAATCCAAAAGCAAATGCAACTACCTGGGCTACAAATCCTGGTGGATAAATTCCAAATAATCCTGCAATAATAATTGCTGCTGCTGCTGCACATCTTGCAAAAAATAACTCCTGTTTTTCTGTTATCTTTGGCATTAATATTTTCTTCATCAAATCATGAGATATTGATGCTGAGATCACAAGTAACAATCCTGCAGCAGTTGATAAAGCTGCAGCTAATGCTCCTGCTGCAACTAATGCTATTACCCAATTTGGTAATTGTGCTATCTCAGGATTTGCAAGCACCATTATGTCATTATCTATATATATTTCATTTGAATTTGAAAAGTCGGGACTATTTGTTGTAATCCTTTCTCCATAATCACCCTCTTTATCATCAAGATACTTTGGCTTAACACCTTCTAGAGCATTGCCTTTTGAATAATTTATAATTCCATCATTATTTTTATCTTTCCAAGCTATTAGGCCTATGTCCTCCCAATTTTTGAACCAATTTGGAGCTTGCTTATATTCAACCTCTTGCACCGAATTTATAAAGTTAATTTTTGCAAATGTTGCTACTGCAGGAGCTGTTGTATACAAAAGCGCTATAAATACTAGTGCATATCCAGCGGACTTTCTTGCATCGCTTACTTTTGGAACTGTAAAAAATCTTACTATTACATGAGGAAGTCCGGCTGTTCCAAACATTAACGCAGCTGTTATAAAAAATATATCTATACTGCTTTTGCTATATTCGGTGTAAGCATTAAAACCAAGATCTATAGATACTTGATCTAACTTATCCAACAAATAAGTTGACGATCCAATAACTTTATCTCCAAACCCCAGTTGAGGAATAGGATTATTAGTTATCATTAAAGAGATAAATATTGCTGGTACTAAATAAGCGAATATCAACACACAGTATTGTGCAACTTGTGTATATGTTATTCCTTTCATGCCTCCTAGGACTGCATAAAAAAAGACAATACACATCCCAATAATTACTCCAGTATTTATGTCGACTTCTAAAAATCTAGAAAAAACAATTCCAACACCTCTCATTTGACCAGCAACATATGTAAATGAAATAAAGATTAAGCAAATAATTGCTACTAACCTGGCTGCCTTAGAATAATATCTAGTCCCAATAAAATCAGGTACTGTATATTTTCCAAATTTTCTTAAATATGGCGCTAATAAAAGTGCTAAGAGAACATAACCACCTGTCCAGCCCATTAAATAGACTGATCCATCTTTACCAAGAAATGCTATTAAGCCAGCCATAGAGATAAAAGAGGCTGCTGACATCCAGTCAGCTGCTGTAGCCATACCATTTGCTAAAGGGCTGACACCTTTTCCAGCAATATAGAAGTCATTAGTTGATTGAGCTCTTGACCATATAGCTATGCCTATATATATCGTGAAGGAAATTCCTACAAACAAATAAGTTAATGCTTGAAGGCTCATTCTTTATCTATTTCTTGAGAGTCTTTTGAATTTTTATAGAATTTTTTGTCTAGCTTATTCATTAATAAAACATAAATAAAAATAATTAATACAAAAAAATAAATACTTCCTTGTTGCGAAAACCAAAAGCCTAATTTAAATCCACCAATCTTAAATTGATCTAATTCTTCAGACCAAATTATTCCAAAGCCAAAAGAAACAACAAACCAAATCAAAAGTAAGAATGAAAGAATTATTAAGTTAATCTGCCAATAAGTAATTTTCATATATCTATTATAAGTCCAAGAATAGTTTAGATATAAAAAAGGCGAAGTTATTTACTCCGCCTTTCTTAAAAAAAGTAATTTTTTACTTTTTATAATTTGCAGCTTCTTCAGATCCGTCAGTAGCTGTACCTTTTGTGTATGAATGAGCCCCCATGCCAGCTAAATCACCATTTTGCACTATCAAATATGGCTCTCTTATTGGTTTGTTATCAAAGAAACATTCAAGAATCTCTCTAACACCTGCAGCATATCTGGTTTGCGCAGAAAGAGATGTTCCTGATGTATGAGGTGTCATTCCATGATTTGGCATTGTTCTCCATACATGATCATTTGGAGCAGGTTGCGGAAACCATACATCTCCAGCATAACCACTTAATTGGCCGGACTCTAGACCTCGAGCAATAGCATCCTTGTCACAAATTTTTCCTCGAGCAGTATTAACAATATAGGCACCACGTTTCATCTTATTAATCATCTCATCATTAAATAAATGTTCAGTTTTTGGATGAAGTGGACAACTTATGTTGACTACATCACAAACAGCAACCAAAGATTCAACGGAATCATGATAAGTAAGATTTAGTTCTGCCTCTACTTCATCTGAAAGTTTATGAATATCAAAATAATGAAGATGAACATCAAAAGGCTTCATTTTTCTTAACATATCAATACCAATTCTTCCTGCAGCTACTGTACCAACATGCATGCCCTCAACATCGTATGATCTTTGCACAGCGTCAGCTATATTCCATCCACCCTCTTTTACTATTCTGTGCTGATTGTGATAGTCCCTTACCATTGAAAGAATCATCATTACGATATGCTCAGCAACAGATCTCGAATTACAATAAGTAACTTCAACGACATCAACATTGTTATCCATAGCAGCTTGTAAATCTACGTGATCTGATCCGATGCCTGCAGTAATAGCCATTTTTAGGTTTGGAGCAGATTCCATTTTTTCTCTAGTTAAGTAGTATGGAAAGAATGGTTGAGATATAACAATATCTGCATCAACAAGTTCCTTATCCGCGTCACACCCATCACCATCTTTGTCAGAGGTTACAACAAGAGTATGTCCAGCATCTTCAAGAAATTTTCTTAATCCTAATTCACCTGAAACACATCCCAAGAGTTCACCAGGTGTAAAATCAACAGAACTAGGTGAAGGCAAGGTCATTCCGTCAGGATATTTATCTAGTTTGGGTAAACCATCACGGGCATATTGACTTGGCATCCCATTAATCGGATCGTCATAAAGTATACATAATATTTTCATTTAAATTCCCCTTTGAATATTTAACCAATCAATGGTAAATCAAAAAAAATTAAACACAACAAATAATTAAATAAATACAATAAATCAAAATAAATAGAATTTAATTAAATCTTCATAAAAATTGTAGAATTATTAAAAAACCATGAGTACAATAGTATTTATGAGTACAAAATCATAAATATGAGTACATAAATTTGCAAAAAAAAATAAAAACATATAAAATTATGAGTACATATGAGTACAATTAATGATAAATATCTTGTATTAAGAGGTAAAAATAAAGATATCTATTTTATACAGAAAAGGCTATCAAAAGAAGCTGCAGCTATATTTGGTAAAGGTTTTATTAAAAAATCATTGGAAACTACTGATATTCAGGTTGCTAGAGCAAAAAGAGATAAAATTCTGCATAATATCGATGAAATGATAAGAAATAACGCTGTGAATAATGGCTTAAATAACGATAATTCTAAAGATTTTACTCAAAATAAGGAATTTGAAACCAAATCGGTTAATAAATCGTTAGAATCTAAAAATATGTATGTACCCATAAAAGATTTTGCAGATTCAAATGCACAAGAGTACAGTAAAAATAATGATTTTAACTTTTTTTCTATTAAAATACCTAAACTTCCAAAAAAAGAGGAGATTATTATGAAGATTGATGGATTTATACCAATAGCTATATTGATTCTTACTTTATTTATTGCCTTTATTGTCTAATTTAAGCTCTAAATTACTTATAAAATCTTCTTTTATTGATCCTTTATGTATTTTATTTATAACATAAGCCCAAATTAAATCTAAATATGAGTTCATAAGCCTCCAGTCATTAATATTATCAATAACTTTTGAATCATTTTTAATACCATAAGATCTTATTAAAATATTAATTTCTTGTCCTTTAAGGTTAAAAGATTCTACTATTCTAGAAATGTCACAAAATCTACTATTCATCCCAGAATATTCAAAATCTATAAAGCACATATCTTTTCCACTACACAATATATTAGTGGCATTCAAATCATTGTGTGAAAATATTTTCTCGCCCTTTTCATATAATTCTATTTTTTTAAATAGATAATTTATTTCTTCTACATATTTATTTTTCTTATTAGATATTAAAATTTTATTATATGCAGATAGTTGATCTTCAAATGTTTTAATATTTTTATTTGGTTTAATTGAATGTAAATTGCTAAGAGAAATTCCTATTAATTCTATTAACTTGTTTCTTCTTAATTTAAGATTATTTTCTTCAAAATATTTATAAATTAAGACTCCTTCTTTTTTATTATAGTAAGTAACCTCTGGAAATAATTTTTTCACTACCATCTGGTCTTGAATTGAATTGATTAAAAATTGGTTGGTAATTAATTTATTTTTTTGATTTTGTTTTTTAAATACTTTAATTATTGATTTATCTTTTTTATATTTAGCTAAATAGGTATTAGCTGTGATGCCACTTCTGACTTTGTTTAGTATTACAAACTTTACCTTAGAACTTTTAAGGACTTCATCAATTTCAGTCATATTTTTCGCGTAGATTTTTTTTCCAAGAGATATATCCAAAAATAATTATTACCAAGTAAACTGAAAATAACCCAGCTGTTAAAAAAAGCTCTCTAGACACAAAAATGTATATTGAAATAGAATCTATTACAAACCAATATAACCAATTCTCTAAGACTTTTATAGCAACCATATATGTTGTAATTATTGCACCAAAAGTTGTTATTGCATCAAGAAACGGTAATGCTGCATTAGTATATTTATTAAGTAGTAATCCTAATAATAATGAGATGATTAAAATAATGCTTATTACATAAAAATGCGTTTTTAATTCCCATGTTTTTATTTTGATTGACTGATTTCCAGCATATGACTTCCTCCATTGATTTAAACCAAATAATGCCATACCTATGTAGAAAATCTGGAGGCAAGCTTCCATGATTAAGTTAGCATTTATCATTATAAAGAAATATAATGATGAACTAATTATAGCCGCATACCAGCATTTTACGTCTTCTTTGGCAGCAAAAAAAAGATATAATAATGCCGTGGTAACAGCTAAAATTTCAATAATAGATGTCATTTTAAATTAAAATTTATATCTTATAGTAAAGCCAATGTTTCTAGGATCTCCCTGTCTTTTATATAGAGTTTCAGTAAAATCTGGGGCCTCGTTTCCAAAGAAAAAACCTCTAGTTGAATAGTATTTATCAAAAATATTTCTTACCCAAAACTCTGCAGATAAATTAGCTTTTGAATATCCTATCGTTGCATTAAGCAGTTGGTATTTTTTAGATTTATTATCATGAGAATCAGAGTAATAGAAACTACTTTTACCATTAAAATCAATTTTTACATATAGATTATTTTTTAAATCTAAGTTAGCTCCAACTGCATATGTCTTTTCAGGAGCGTGTGCTTGAGCTCTATTCTGAAGATCAGTTCTAGACTCCCAATTTTTGATTTTAGTTTTTAAGATACCTAAATTGGCAAATAAATTTAAGTTATTATTTAAAGAATAATTTGAGTCGATTTCTAATCCATAATTTTCTCCCTCAGCAGCATTTTGAGTTAAGAAAGAAAAAGTATTTGGATCAGTTGGATCTACTTGCTTTGATATTAAAACTTGTTGATCTTCTCTCTTTGAGAAAAATATAACTAAAGAATAATTTAAATCTGTCATATTTGAATTAATTCCAATCTCGTAGTTTGTTAAAAATTCTGGGTCATACAAAAGAGAATCTTTATTTGAATTATCAGTAGCATCAAGTCCAAGATTGAATCCACCTTGTTTATATCCCCGAGCGATTGAGACATAAATATTTGAGTTATTTTTATTATTTTTAATTAATGAAATCTTTCCTCCGTTCATATTATCTGACGGATTAAAAGATTCATTATTTGAATCCTTGTATTTCGATTCCCAAGTCTCATATCTCAATCCAAAAGCAATCTTATAATTATCTGATAAAAAATAATCAAAATTTCCAAATATTGATACGTTTTCAGAATCATAATTTCTTGAAACTATTGTTTCACTTACATATGGGCCATAGGGATCAGATGGATCACCATAAATTCCATCATCTTTGGTTATATTTGTTTCTTCCAGTTCACTAAAATTAAAACCAAAAATCCATTCAAATGGGTTATTTTTAGAAAAATCAGTATTTTTTGATAAAATACGTAATTCTTGGTTAAAAGTATCTCTTTTTCGTAGTGTTTCTGAAAAATAATCATATGTATAAGGGAAATGAGAGTCATAATTTCCCCAATCTGCATCATAACTAAAAATAATGTCGGTTTTGGTGGAACTTGTTATGCTTTGAAGTTCAAAATTAACAAAATTCTTAGAAATTTTTACTTTAAATGAATCAGTATTTTGAGAATCCATCCCTGGACGATCTGATAGCGTATTTAGACTACCATCAATAGTCCAAATATCAGCCGGGTCGTCCATATCAATTTTTGAAATTAGAAAATCTATATTTGTAGTTTCATTAAACTCCCAATTTAATTTATATCGCAATGTCAGTTCATCTTTTTTTGAAGTATCTGATTTATTTAGGTAAATATTTTTTCTAAAGCCATCTGCATAATCAGTTCTGAAAACAACACGATATTTTAATTTTTTATTTTTCATTGGTCCGCCAAATGCAACGCCTATATTTTGTGTTCCATAATCACCAATAGTTAATTCAGAAGTGCCTTCAAATTTATCAGTTGGTTCTTTAGTTTTAATATAAATTAATCCTGCAAGAGCATTTGCACCTGCTCGTGAACCTTGCGGCCCTCGATAAACCTCAACCTGATCAACATCAAATAGAGTTGCAATTCCACCTTGTCCAGAATAATCAATATCATCTATTAAAAATCCAACAGAAGAGTTGGGTGTTCCTTGGTAGCCAGATCTCTCTCCGATTCCACGAATCTGAAAATATCTTGCTCTAGAATCTGAAGCAGCATAATTTAGATTAGGTACAAGGTATGAGAGCTGTTGAAAATGTTTTATTGCTTGCGACTCAATTTTTTTTGACTGAATAATTGTGATACTTGAATCTTCTTCATTGATAGGTTTTTCTCTGTATTCTCCTTTAACGATGATCTCTTCTACATCTTGTGAAAAAATAGAAATAGAAAATAATATTGGTAAAAGAAATAAAAAAAATTTTCTGATATACATATGCAATTCCTCCGCAACTATTGTGTTGATCAGGTTCAAAGAGTTTCCTAAGATCTCAGACTTTCAAGCCACCCCTTTGCATCTAAAGCTTATATTAATAGATATTCATTTAATTTAGTAGTGTTGATTTTAAATAAATTCTGGGTATATATGATAATATATTTAGTACCGCATATCAGTTATTTATGACATTTAATGCATAGCCATATATTTCAGATATTTGATTTATTCTTTTGTCTTTTGGAGTTCCTGCGCCATGACCAGCTCTATCTTCTACTCTTATCAAAATAGGGTTATTACAAGATTGTAATTCCTGTAATTTTGCAGCAAATTTAAATGAGTGAGATGGTACAACTCTATCGTCACGACTTGCAGTTGTAATAAGTGTTGTTGGATAACAAACATCAGATTTAATATTATGAAGAGGCGAATATGCTAATAAATTTTCAAACTCATCTTTTTTTTCTGAAGAGCCATAATCGCTTTCCCATGCCCAGCCAATTGTAAATTTATTAAATCTTAACATGTCTAATACTCCAACCTGAGGAATGGCAACTTTAAATAGATCTGGATTTTGAAGCATGGTCGCTGCCACTAAAAGTCCACCATTAGATCTTCCATCAATAGCTGTGGTTTTTGGTGAACCAATTTTCTTAGCATGTAAAAATTTTGCTGCGTAAGCAAAGTCGTCAAAAACATTTTGTTTATTGAGTAACATGCCAGCCTCATGCCAAGCATCTCCATACTCTGCTCCACCTCTTAAATTTGCAACAGCATATACTCCATTTTGATTTTTCCATGCTGTTTGATTTTTACTGAAATTTGGAAGTATCGAAATATTAAAACCACCATAACCATAAATTAATAATGGCGTGCTCTCATTAATAATTAAATCTTTCTTATGACTAATATGAATTGGGATTTTTGTGCCGTCTTTTGATACAAAGAATTCCATACTTGAAACATAATCATCTGAGTTATAACCATCGAGCTCTTCTTTCCAAAATAGTTTAAAAGATAAATCTGTTAAATCTATCTCATATATTTCTCTAGGAACAACATAATTGGTAATTGCGAAATAAGAACTGCTATCATTAATTCCTCCACTAAATCCACTAATGGTTCCTTTTGTAGGTAAGGATAATTTAGAAATAAATTTCCCAGATAAGTCAAAAACACTAATTTGTGAGAAAGTATCCTCTAAATAATTAATTACAAATGAACTATTTATAATATTTGCCGATCTGATAGCCTTTTTAGATTCTGAGATGACTTCATTCCAAACAAAAGAGCCATTTTTTACCTCTAAATTAACAATTTTTCCATTTGGGGCATTTTCAGTTGTATAAAACCACAAAATATTATCTTTACTATCAATAAAGCTATATGTTCCAATCAAACTATCAATAATAGGTATAAATTCGCTATTTTTATTCAATTTTATATAAATTCTATTTCTATCATCAGTTCCTTCTGAAATAGATAGCAATTTCATTTCGCTATCTTTTATTACAGTTATCCCAAATCCCCATCTTGGATTATCAGGATTATCATAAATTAGGATATCTTCAGACTGATTTGTTCCAATCTTATGAAACATTAATTTAGGGGATTCATTTAATTCCTTTAAAAGTTCTCCGTCTGGTTCTTCATATCTTCGATAGTAAAAACCACTATCATCATTTTCCCAGGATGCACCAGAAAACTTTGCCCATTTGAGTTCATCTTCAAGCACTTCACCAGTTTCTATATTCATGACTTTCCAGGTCCTCCAATCAGAACCACCATCAGAGATTGAAAACGCCATGAGAGTTGCATCATTACTTACACTTGTTCCGCCAAGAGATATAGTTCCATCTTCTGAAAAAGTGCTTGGATCTATTAAAACCCTTTCCTGGCAATCTTCACAATCTCTGATCATCAGTTTGCTTTGCTGGAATGTGCCATCATTGAAATAATAGAAAGTTTTATCATTGATTTTATATGGAGTTGATATTGATTCATTTTCCCAAATTGTTTCTAGATAATTTGATATATTTTTTTTGTATTTGTTTTTTTTAAGATATTTCTCAGAGAACTTATTTTGTCTTTGAACCCAGTCTAATGAATCTTCACTTGTAAAATCTTCAAGCCATCTATATGAATCTGTGATTTCATAGCCATGAAGTTTTTCAGCAAAGTATATTTTTTTTGATTCAGGATAATTTATTTCCTTGTCATAATCACTGCAAGAAATTATTAAAAATACTAATAGGTAGGTGGATAATTTATACATATTAAATATATTACTTTACAA
Organism: uncultured SAR86 cluster bacterium; assembly: GCA_902517425.1. Taxonomy (GTDB): domain Bacteria; phylum Pseudomonadota; class Gammaproteobacteria; order Magnimaribacterales; family D2472; genus SAR86A. The sequence continues at coordinate 87,651 of CABYCI010000001.1, forward strand.
TTGAGGCATGAATCAATTTAAAGCTGCATGGGGATTTGCTTTTGCAAATTGGAAATTCTTCTTAATATTAGGACTTCCAATAATTGCAATGGAAACTATCCTTGGTTATCTAGTTATGCCTCTAAATGAAATGACACAACCTGAAGATTTTTTTGAGTTTTTTGAAACTAATTCTCTGATGATTGGATTGGTTGGATTGATTGGTCTGATTGTTCAGATATCATTTTTAGGTGGTATATGGGTTGCATACATGTCAATTGATGCTGGTAAGGAAATTAATCCTATAAGTGCTTTGCAAGCTGGTTTAACAAAATTTTTTCCTCTATTTGGCGCGTATTTGTTGGTAACAATAGTTTCAACTTTTGGTTATTTATTGCTAATACTTCCTGGAATTTACTTATCTGCAAGATTTGGATTATTTGCTGCACAAATAATGTTTGAAGATAATAAAGTTTTAGAGTCAATAAGTTCTTCATGGGAAAAAACAGACGAGCATGGGTCAAAATTATTTATGTTCACTTTGGTCTTTATATGTTTAATTTTTATTTCTGCACTGATACTAGGCGCTATCATTCCTGATGGAATCACTCAAATCATTATTCTATCGATAACTGAATATATTTTTATAATTCCACTAGGTTATATTTTCTTTACTCTTTATAAGTCTCTTAAAACTGAATAGAGTAATTGTCGAAAGGCTAATTCAAAGGTAGAATGCTCATTCGTAATTAGGGCCTGTAGCTCAGTTTTGGTTAGAGCGTTCGACTGATAATCGAGAGGTCGGAAGTTCGAGTCTTCCCAGGCCCACCATAATTCTAAAAAGTTCTGATAAAATAAATTATGGAAAAATTTCTAGAAACCATTCTAGCTTATAACAAGATAGGGTTTGGTTTAATTTTTATTGGGAGTGTTTTAAATGCAGTATCTCAGGAAATTGTTGTCTTAAATGAAGTTCCGTATCTTTCATCAATAAGTTTTTTATTAGGTTTTGTTATTGGGCTTGTAGCACATATTAGGGGAAAATGGTTATGGGTCTAAAAATCAGAGATGCTATATCTGAAGAGTTTTCATTTGAAAAAGAAAAGGCTGTTGCAAAAAAATACGCTCAAAGATTTCAATGGGAAATGATTTTAATTGGCATTGGTCAGGCCTGTGTATGGTTTAGTTTGTGGCCGTTGGTTATATATGAAATCATTCCCTTATGGGTAGGATTTATAATTGCTAGTATCTGTGCGTGCATGGCCTATTTGCCATCACATGAAGCACAACATGGAAACTACTCAAGGGGCAATCCTAAAAAAAGATGGTTAGATTCTTTTGTTGGTAACTTTACTCTTGTAACATTAATTTATCCTTATGAAATATTGAGAGTTACTCATATGAAGCATCATGCATATACAAATCATGATGATAAAGATCCTGATTTTTTAACTTCAAATGCTAAATCTGTTGTAGAACTTATTTTGGTATCTCTTAATGGAGCATCAACAGAATATGATAAAGCTAAAGAAATATATTCTAATGATATAGCTTTTCAAAAAGGTTTTGAAAAAGGCATAAAGGTTGCATTGGCATACAGGGCAATATTAATGTTGCTAGTTTTCATGTTTCCACTTCAAACACTTTTATTGTGGTGGATACCTGCAAAAATTGGCACTGTATATACACAAATATTTTTTTCATACTATCCGCATATTGGTACAGAAGTTGGAAGATATAAAGATACAAGATTTTGGCAACATTGGATGCCAAGGTATCTTAATCACTCAATGCAATTACATTTTGTACATCATCTTCATCCAAATATTGGACATTATGATGAGCCTAAAGCTATAGAAGAATTAAAACCATTCTTGATTGCTAGAGGGGTGCCAGGCGCAGAAGAAATTCCAGACAGAGTTACCTATAATCCTTTAGTAAAAATCTAGAACTTTATTGCTAATAATTCTATCTCAAAGATAAGAATTGAGTTAGATGGAATACCTGGTCTTCCTTCCTCTCCATAAGCCATAGTTGGATCAATATATACCATCCACTTATCTCCTTTCTTCATTAAAGATATTGCCTTTTGACAACCTATGATTAATTTTGATAACTCTATTTCTAATGGTTCGGTGTCAAGAGAGCTCCAAAAAACTTCTCCGTTAGTGAGAGTGCCATGAAAATGAGCAGTTATAGTTTGATTTAATTCCGGGTTTGGTCCACTTGCATCACCTTGATTAATAACTGAATACTGAAGCCCTGGTTCAATTTCAACAACCTCAACATTCTTTTTGTTATCTATAAAGAACTGCATATTTCCAATTTGCTGAACATTTGGGCTATCTTGGGCGCATGAAATTAATATAAACAAGCTAGAGAGGATTAAGAGATTTTTCATAATTAAACTTTTATTTTAAGGAACTTTCTTTTGCCAACTTGATAAATATCTTCAGTTCCTTTTGGAATTTCTAATTTTGAGTCTTCAACCTTTTTGGAATTAATCTTAATTCCGCCTTGTTTTATTAATCTATTTCCCTCAGAAATACTGGTAATCATATTTGTATCTTTCAAAAGATTGACTAAAAGAATTGTATCTTTTTCAATTTTAACTTCGGTTAACTCAATTTCATCTGGCATATTTCCTTTTTGGAATCTATTTAAGAAAGCCTCTTTAGATTTTTCTCCATCTCCATCTTCATGAAACCTATCTACGAGCTCTTCCGCTAAGACAAATTTAATATCTCTTGGATTTTTTCCTGCATCCATTTCATCTTTTAACTTAGATATTTCTTCTTCAGGCATAAAACTTAATAGCTCAAACCATCTCCACATCAAATCATCAGATATTGACATTATTTTTCCAAACATCTCATCGGGATCTTCATCTATAGCAATATAGTTATCTAATGATTTAGACATTTTCTTTTCGCCATCTAGGCCTTCAAGAATTGGAACAGTGATAACAACTTGTGGGTCTTGGTCGTAATCTCTTTGTAGCTCTCTTCCAACCAAAAGATTAAATTTTTGGTCTGTTCCTCCGCACTCAACATCAGCTTTAAGTGCAACTGAATCATATCCTTGAACAAGTGGATATAAGAATTCATGGATAGCAATACTTTTGTTTGACGTAAATCTTTTATTAAAATCGTCTCTTTCAAGCATTCTTGCAACATTATATTTTGAAGCAAGCTTGATTAGCCCATCTGCACCAAGCTGATCACACCATTCAGAATTAAATTTAATTTCTGTAAGTTCTTTTTTTAAGATTTTAAAAACTTGTTTTTCATATGTCTTTGCATTCTCAATAAGATCTTTTGAATTTAGTGTTGGTCTTGTTTTATTTTTGCCTGATGGATCTCCAATTCTTCCAGTAAAATCACCAATTAAAAATATCACTTTGTGACCTAAATCCTGAAAGTGTCTGAGTTTGTTTAGTAGAACAGTATGGCCAAGATGTAAGTCAGGTGCTGTTGGATCGAAGCCAGCTTTTATAACAAGCTGCTTGCCTGATTTAAGTTTCTTTGTGAGATCAGTTTCGGTAAGTATTTCATCTGTACCCCTATTAATGATTTTAAAAGCATCTTCCATAACACTATCATAGTATTTTTATATCATTATTAGAATCACAAAGTTGCTACTTAGAACTTAAAGATTAAAATAATGGCTATGCTTAAGATAAATAATAAATTTGTATCAGAGACTAAGCTTTTATCAGAAATATCTAATGAAACAAAGTTTTTAGAAGAAGCATCAATATCTAAAGATGCTAAGTCTATTATTGATCTCTGCAGAGAAGATAAAAAAGACCGCACCATGCTTGATGCTTTTCTCAACGAATATGGATTAGACAATAAAGAAGGAGTTGCCTTAATGTGTCTTGCAGAGTCTGTATTAAGAATACCTGATAAAAAAACAAGAGATTTAATAATTTCTGAAAAGCTTTCAGAGGGTAAATGGATTGATCATCTAAATAAAGCAGATAGTATCTTTGTAAATGCATCTACTTGGGGTTTATTGCTTGCAGGCAAAGTCGTTACAACACCAAATGAGTGGTCTAAGAATCCAAATAGTTTTCTTTCCAACTTAATTTCAAAATCTGGAGAGATGCCAATTAGGAATGCAGTTTTAGCTGCCATGCAGATTCTCAGTCAAGAATTTGTAATAGGTAAAAATTTTAAAGATATTCAAAAACTTCCTGGTCTTAGTGAAGAGGCTTATTCATTTGATATGTTAGGTGAAGCTGCAAGGACTCCTTCTCAAGCTGAGAATTATTTTGAGTCCTATTTAAATGCTATTGATGAGGTAGCAAAAATTAATCTTGTAAAAAATTTGTCACATGGAGTTTCTATAAAAATATCTGCCTTACATCCTAGATATGAAATGAGAAAAATAGATGATATAAATTTAGAGTTAGTTCCTAGATTAAAAGAATTAGTCCATCATGCATATTCAAAAGATGTTGAGATTACTATCGATGCTGAGGAGCAGGATAGGCTCTCATTGAGTCTTCATATAATAGAACAGCTTGCATTTGATAAAAAAATCAAAAATTGGAACAAATTTGGAATTGCTCTGCAGGCATATGGCAAAAGATCATTTGATGCAATTGATTGGTTAAATAGTGCTTTAGATAAAAGAGCAGAGATGCACTTAAGACTTGTTAAGGGTGCTTATTGGGATTACGAAATTAAGCATGCACAAGTATCTGGATATGACGGTTATCCAGTTTTCTCTAAAAAATCTATTACAGATATTGCTTATCTGGCTTGTTCAAAAAGAATCTTAGAAAACAAAAAAATCTATCCAAAGTTTGCTACTCATAATGCTCATACTATTTCATCTATCAATTATCTTGGACAAAATTGCGAATATGAATTTCAACGTTTATTTGGAATGGGTGAGCTTTTATATAAAAGTGCTTCTAATGTTCTAAAATTGGAAAAGTCTCCTTCGGTATATGCACCAATAGGAAGCTATAAAGACTTACTTCCATACTTAGTAAGAAGGCTTTTAGAAAATGGTGCCAATAGCTCTTTTATAAACAGGTTGCTTGATCCAGAAACAGACTCAGAATGGTTGGCACAAAATCCATACTTCAGAATGAAGAATGAAAAAAAAGAAATTCCATTGCCTAAAGATATTTTTGGAACAAGGTTAAATTCTGCTGGAATGGATATTTCTGAAAAACAGAATTTAGAAAATCTTTCAATGAAATTAGAAAAATTTAAAGATAAAAGGGTAAATGCTGAATCTATTTATTTAGGAAGACAAGAATCTAGTGAGAAAAAAATTAAAGTATCTTCAATTTCTTCTGACATAGAGATGGGCACCATTAATTATGATGCTCCAAAAGATATCAAAGATTGTCTTGAAAAAAACGATTTAGATGAATGGCAAAACATCAGTCTTAAAAAAAGATCTGAAATTTTAAATCAGGTTGCTGATTCTATTGAAAAAGATCCTTATGAATTAATTTTCTATCTCATAAATGAAGCTGGCAAAACTATACAAAATGCGGTGGATGAAATAAGAGAGGGAGTCGATTTCTTACGATATTATTCAGAACAGGCTCTAAAAATAATAGAAGGAAGAGAACTTGACGGTCCAACTGGAGAAGAAAATAAAATTTTATATACACCAAAAGGAAGGTTCTTATGTATTAGCCCATGGAATTTTCCGGTAGCTATACTTATTGGACAAATATCGGCAGCACTGTCTTGTGGTAATAAAGTTATTGCAAAGCCATCAGAGCACACTTCTATACTTGGATATCTCGTTGTTTGTAAATTTCATGAATGTGGTGTCCCTCTTAGTGCACTAGAACTTATCCTTGGTGATAGTTTATATGGTGACATGTTGACTAAAATAGATTCACTTCAAGGTGTCGCTTTTACTGGATCTCTTCCAACAGCAAAAAAAATTCAGTCAAATCTTATTGAGTATCAAAATCAGATAGTTCCATTGATTGCTGAGACGGGAGGCATTAACTCAATGCTTGTTGATTCAAGTGCATTACTAGAACAAGTAACTGATGATGTTATCAGGTCAGCATTCGATAGCGCTGGTCAAAGATGCTCTGCTTTAAGGGTTCTGTGCATTCAAGAAGAGATTTATGAAGAACTCGTTGACATGATTAAAGGTAATATGATCACTCAAAAAATTGGAGACCCAAATTATTTTGACACAGACATTGGGCCAATAATTAACAAGGAAGCAATCTTAAACCTTAATAAATATATTGAAGAATGTAGAGAACAAGAATTTGATGTATTTCAAACATTTAAACATAATGACGATAAGCATATTTCACCTACGCTAATTGCAGTAAACAAAATATCAGATATTAAAAATGAGCAATTTGGCCCGATACTCCACCTGCTCAAATATTCATCTAATGATACAGATAAATTAATAAATGATATTAATAAAACTGGCTATGGTTTAACAATGGGTATTCATACAAGAATAGAATCTATAGCAGACTATTTTGGGAAAAAGTCTAATATTGGAAATATATATATTAATAGAGATATGGTTGGTGCAGTAGTTGGATCGCAGCCTTTTGGAGGCGTTGGTCTTTCAGGTAGTGGATTTAAAGCAGGTGGTCCTAACTATTTATTACAATTTCTAAATGAAAAGGTTATTTCAAAAAATTCCGTAGCCTTTGGTGGCAATACTGAGCTACTAAATCTTCAAGAAGATTTATGATTGGGTTTAAAAAAACTCCGGCAAAATTAGTAATAATTATTTTTTTAATTTCTGTTTTTGCGGTCTTGTTAATTTATGTAGATTCGACTCTGAATGAGCCTGAATCAATAGAAGAAATTATAATTTCCAAAAACCTTACCGAGAAACTTCCTGATTTTAAAAATAAGGAAATCCATACAGTTCAAAATGGAGAAAGTCTCTCGATAATATTTGAAGAAAGAAATATTCCTTTGAATACAGCTTATAAAATATTCAATTTTGATAAAAATAATATTTTATCAAGCATAAAACCTAACGATATTATGGAATTTAATTATATTGGTGAAGAGTTAGATAGTATCGAAATTATTAAAGATGAAATAAATTCAATAGTAATTCGAGTTTCTGAAGTGGTAACAGTAGAAAAAATTGAAAAAGAAATCCAAAATATTAGTTCATTTAAGCAAGGTGAAATAAGTACTTCTTTCTATAAAAATGCTTTAGATGTTGGCATTCCAGACAGCATTATTATGGATTTTGCTTATATTTTTGGTTGGGATGTTGATTTTATTTTTGATGTAAGAAAAGGAGATAAATTTTCAGTCATTTTTGAAGCTGATTACTCGCAAGGTGAAAAGATTTCTAGTGGAGATATAATTTTTGCTGAATTTATCAATAAAAATAGTAAGTACATTGCTCAAAGATTTTATGATGAAGATCAAGGCAAGCAATACTTTAATCAAAATGGTGATAATGTTAAGAAGGCGTTCTTAAGAGCACCATTAGATTTTGCATATATAAGCTCTCATTTCAATCCGAATAGGATGCACCCTATTCTTCATAAAATAAAAGCACATAATGGTGTCGATTATGCAGCTAAAAGAAATACGCCTGTAATGGCTTCTGGAGATGGAGTGATCTCTTATGTTGGATATAAGAGTGGTTATGGAAGAACTGTTGAGGTAAAGCATGGTGGCAATATAAAAACCTTATATGCTCATCTAGAAAGATTTAATTCAAAAACAAAAGTTGGAAATAAAGTAAAACAAGGAGAAATAATTGCATACGTAGGTGATTCAGGCCAAGCAACAGGAACTCACTTACATTTTGAATTTTGGCAAGGAAAAACAAGAACTGATCCAGTAAAAGTTGAGTTGCCTTCTGCAAAATCAGTCACTCCAAGTCAAATGAAAGAATTTAAAAATTTAGTTAATTTAAATCTAGAAAAACTAAATAAGTATAATTTGAAACAAGATGAGTAAAAATTTTATTGGAGTTATGACTGGAACAAGTGCTGATGCACTTGATGGATGTATCGTCTCTTTTGATGGTCAATTCGAGTTAATTGAAAGAATTAGTTTAGATTTAGAAGAATCTTATAAAAAAGATTATGAGGAATGTTTGATGGCTGGGTACAAAACCATAGATGAATCAAAAAAACTATTCGAGTTGGAAAATATGTTAAACAGCCAAACTATGGAACTCATCAAAAGACTTTTAAATGAGAGTCAACTAGCAAAAGATGACATAGCTGCTATTGGTTTTTCAGGTCAAACTGTTTTCCATACCAATCAAAAAAGTTTTCAGGTTGGTGATCCTCAAAAAATATCTAACTCTGTAGGAATTAAAGTTTTGTCTGATTTCAGAAATTTTGACATAGCCTTAGGTGGTATGGGTGCACCCTTAGTTCCTTTTTTTCATAAGTATCTATATTCAGAAAAAGAAAAAAATAAATTAATTTTTAATATTGGTGGAATAGCTAATGGCACCTATCTAAATGGCGAAGAAATATCTTTGGCTTCTGATGTTGGGCCCGGCAATTGTCTTATGGACCTAGTTGCAAGTGAAAGATTTAATAGGCCATTTGACTTTAATGGAGAAGAAGCATCAAAAGGTAAAGCTAATGATGTTTTGTTGGCTAAGTTACTAGCTAATTGTGCAAATATGGAATTTCCAAGGGCGGATGATAAAAAAGATTATTATGCTCTGATGAATGAAACATCTTCAATAGATTCAAATTCATTGATAAGAACTCTAGCGGAGTTTAGTGCGGAAATGATTAAAAAATTTTGTAATCATTGTAATAATCCCAAAGACATTATCTTTCATGGGGGAGGAACAAAAAATTTGTTTCTTATGGACTTAATTAAGAAAAAAATTGGTTTAGAAATAAAAACTACTGATACAGAAATTGAATCTAAATTTGTTGAAGCAGCAGCTTTTGCCTATCTTGCATATCTAGAGAGAGGTAAAATATTTAGCCCTAGATAGTAAATGATTCTCCACAACCACAAGTTGTTTTTGCATTTGGATTATTAATAACAAATTTAGAACCAGACAGGTCTTCTACAAAATCTAGGGTGGATCCATACAAGTATGGGTAAGACATTGAATCTAGTAAAACTGAGAAACTTTCAAACTCAATCACATCATCATCAAATGCTATTTCAGGATCAAACTTAAATCCGTATTGGAAACCAGAGCAACCTCCTCCAGTTACATAAACCCTAAATTTAGATCCTAGGTCATCATTGGCTATCATGACGCTTTGTATTCTTGATAAAGCGCTTGTGGTTAAATTCAGAGATTTGTTAGAAATTTCGTTCATATTAAGAAATACGCTTTACCTTAATTTTTACATTTGAAGATGTATTTATCATCCAAAAACCACCCATATTTGCCTCTTCAATAATGATATTATTTTTTACTCTGAAATTATTAAGCTTAATGGATGACAAAACTGACTGAGATTCCCATAGCTGATCGTTTAAGAGCTTAAATCTTGTTTTGCCTCCGGTAGCCTTTGAAACATCAGAAATTTTTGAATTCAATTGTGTTTTATTAACTTGTATCTGAGCTTCTATTTTTTGTTTTTTCGATAACCCAAAATTAGCCTCTTCTTTAGATACAGGTGTTATCGCTTCAGAGGGAGTGCTCTTAGATTCTTTCTTAACTAATTCCTCTGATGTTTTAGATACGCCTGTAGTAAGGTAGTCGTAACAGGCTAGCCTTTTGATATCAGATTTTATCGAAGCACAATCCTCAAGTTTAACTTCAGCATTTAGCTGAAACAAAGAAAACGTAATAATTGCTAAAAAATATTTTTTCATATCAAAACATTATAAATTTAAATATCAGTATAAAATATAAATATGCCTAAATACTTTTTTTTCAAGAAATTCAATTAATTTCAAAATAATTATCAATGGAAAAATCTTTAATAATATATTCAACAGTTGACGGACAGACTAAAGCAATTTGTAAAAGAATTGCTCAATTTGCATCTGAAACTAGCATAGATGTACTTCCAATCTCAAATGAAATTAAGTTGGACTCATATAAAAATATAATTATTGGGGCAAGCATAAGATATGGGAAGTATCGCAATGAGGTATTTGATTTTATAGATAAGAATATACATATTCTTGATTCAAAAGAAAATGCATTTTTTTCAGTAAATGTTGTTGCTAGAAAGCCAGAAAAAAACACTCCTACAACGAACCCATATTTAATAAAATTTTTAGATAAAACTAATTGGGAACCTAAAAATCTTGGTGTTTTTGCAGGCAAAATAGAATATCCAAAGTACAATTTTATTGATAAGTACACTATAAAATTTATTATGTGGGTTACAAAAGGTCCAACCGATACTTCTCAAACATATGAATTCACTAATTGGGAAGAAGTTGAAAATTTTGCAAGAGATTTAAAGCTATGAATAAAATAAATAAGTCTATTGAGCTTTTTAAAGAAGCCAAATTACATATGCCTGGTGGCGTGAATTCACCTGTAAGAGCTTTTAAAAATATTGACGGCAATCCTATTTTCTTTAAGAAAGCTAAAGGTGCGTATGTTTTTGATGCTGACAATAATAAATACATTGACTATATAGGATCTTGGGGGCCAATGATAATGGGACACTCTCATCCTGAAATAATTAAAGCTGTTTCAAGACAACTTCAGTTGGGAACTAGTTATGGAGCTCCTACAAGTATTGAGTCATCAACAGCAGTACTTATTAAAGAATGTATGCCATCAATAAAAAAAATAAGAATGGTAAATTCAGGAACTGAAGCCACTATGAGTGCTGTCAGGCTTGCAAGAGGATACACAAAAAGAAATAAGATTATTAAATTTGATGGTTGTTATCATGGTCATGTAGATTCTTTATTAATTAAGGCTGGTTCGGGTGTAACAACATTTGGGCTACCTGATTCTCCTGGCATTCCTAAAGAACTAGCAAAGCAAACATTAAGTTGTGAATTTAATAATAAAGAAGATTTTCTAAAAATATTTAACAAAATCAAAAATGATCTAGCAGCAGTAATAGTAGAACCAATTGCAGGAAATATGGGCTTTATACCTGCTGACAAGTCATTTCTTCAATTGTTGAGAAAAAAAACCTCAGAAAATAAATCTATACTAATTTTTGATGAGGTTATGTCTGGGTTTAGAGTTTCCTTAGGAGGAGCTCAAGAAATCTATAAAATTAAACCGGATCTAACAACACTTGGTAAAGTTATTGGAGGCGGTCTTCCAGTTGGTGCTTTTGGTGGTCGCAGAGAAATTATGGATTATCTAGCGCCAAATGGTCCTGTATATCAGGCTGGCACTCTATCTGGAAATCCTTTGGCTATGGCAGCAGGCTCAAAACTTATTAAGTTATTGATTAAAAATAATCCATATAAATCTCTAGAAGTTAGAGCTTCTTATTTACTGAATGAAATGAAGAAATTATTTTTAGAACATGATATTCCTATTTCTATTGATCAAAGGGGAGGAATGTTTGGATTCTTCTTCTCTAAAGACTTACCAAAAAATCTTAATGACGTTATTAAAACCAATGACAAACAATTTAAGAGATTTCTTAATAAATGTATTGCTAATGGGATATATTTTGCTCCATCAAAATTTGAAGCAGGTTTTATCTCAACAAAGCATACTAAATTAGAAATTAATCATACAATTAGTATTATCAAAAAAATATTAGAAAAGGGACTATAAGATGAAATATGATATAAGTGCTTTAGGAAATGCTTTAGTTGACACTCAGTACATGGTCGATCATGAATTTTTACAAGGCATTGGTCTAGAACCAGACTCAATGACTCTTGCATCTGCAGAAGAACATTCTCCAATTATAGATAAACTCCAACAAATGGGCGTTGAATCAGTCTCTGATTGTGGAGGCTCAGCAACTAATTCACTAGTTGCTGCATCTTATTATGGTTCAAACTGTCATCATGTTTGCAGAGTTGCAAATGATGAAGATGGCAAAAAATATTTAGAAAGCCTTCAAAAGGCTGGAGTAAAACATATTGGCTTTAGTAAAGAAGACTCGGAGCTTCCAACTGGCAAATGCTTAATATTTGTTACCCCAGATGCAAAAAGAACTATGAGTAGTATGCTTGGAATAAGCGCATACTTAGGGTCAAAAGATATAGATTTTGATGCGGTAGATAATTCAAAGATTTTTTATATCGAAGGATACATGGTAACAAGTGAAGAAAATTTTAACGCTGTAACTTCGGTTTTAAAAAATATCAATAGTGAGAATACTCTAAAGGCATTATCTCTTTCTGATGCTGGCATAGTTCATGGTTTTAAAGATAAATTCAAAGAGATAGAGTCCTTTGGAATTGATATGATTTTTTGTAATGATGATGAGGCTATTGCATTTGCTGGTGTAGAAAATTTAGAAGAGGCTATTGAATTCTATAAAAAACAATCCTATATGATTGCTATAACAAAGGGCGCTGAAGGAAGTATCGTGATTAAGGATGGAAAGGAAATATTTTCTCCAGCGGAACAAATAACACCTATAGATACTAATGGTGCTGGAGATATGTATGCAGGTTCCTTTATGCATGCCTTCTTAAATGGTTGTGATATTTCTGAGTGTGCAAGGTTCAGCAATTACGCTTCATCAAAGGTTGTTGAAACATTTGGACCAAGATTAAATTCTGAGGGCTATCAAGATGTTTTAAATAAATTGAGAAAAGGCTAGTAAATTTAACTAGTATCTGATACTTTCTCCACCCTGAATTATTTGTTAAATCATAATGGCTGAAAAAAAAGCAAAGAAAATTACTAAAAAACCTGTAAAAAAATCCCCAGCAAAAAAGCCTGCAGTAAAAAAAGCTGTTGTTAAAAAAACGCCTGTTAAAAAAACTACAAAAAAAAATACTAAAAAGATTGTTAAGGCTAAAACCATATCCAATGACAAATCTAAGATTGCTCCATATAAACCGAAAAAGAATGAAAAATATATGAGTGCTGCAATGAAAAAACATTTTATTGCTGTACTGCTTTTATGGAAAGAGCATCTTAAAGAAGAAATGCAAAAAACCTTTAACCACTTGAGGGCAAAGGGAGAAACTTATGCTGATCCTATCGACAGGGCTTCTCAAGAGGAAGAATTTGCATTTGAGTTGAGAACAAGAGACAGAGAGAGAAAATTGATAAATAAGATTGCGATTTCTATAGAACAAATTAAACAGGATGATTATGGCTGGTGTGAATCTTGTGGAGATGAAATCGGTGTCAAGAGGCTTGAAGCAAGACCAACAGCTACTCATTGTATTGATTGTAAAACTTTAGATGAAATTAAAGAAAAACAGCTCAGCGGGTGATTCCTACCCTCCTATCAAAACTAAATTTTGATAAATAATAAAAAAATAAGTAAATTTGCTATATCAATAGTAAAAGACCTACAAGACAAAAATTTTCAAGCCTATTTAGTAGGTGGATGTGTCAGAGATCTTCTTTGTGGTATTGAACCAAAAGATTTCGATATTGCTACCAATGCAACCCCAGAGCAAATTAGAAAAACATTTAAAGCCTCTAGAATAATTGGAAAAAGATTTAAATTAGTTCATGTATTTAACAGAACTGAATTAATTGAAGTTGCAACGTTTCGATCTGGGGAAGATAGTTCAAATGAAGGAAGTCTAGTAAAAGATCAAGCCGGTAAAATTTTAAGAGACAATATATGGGGAACATTAGAGGAAGATACATACAGAAGAGATTTCACTGTGAATGCATTATATTATTGTCCTATTTCTCAAAAAATTGAAGATCATAATAATGGCATGAAGCATATTCATGAAAGGGTCATTGTCTCAATTGGTGATCCTCAAAAACGTTTTGCTGAAGACCCTGTTAGAAGTTTGCGAGCTATAAGATTTAGTAACAAACTAAATTTTAAAATAGACACAGATGTTAAGCATGCGATCTATGACAAAGGAAGCCTGTTGTTAAATATATCCAATGCTAGGTTATTTGATGAATTTTGCAAAATATTTCTTAGTGGCATGGCTGAGAAAAATTTTAATAAGTTGTTCTCCTTTGGTTTAAATAAATACTTAATTGGAACAAATCCAGAAAAAAATAAATTTACAAATAATTTAATGATTGAAGCTTTAAAAAATACTGATAGAAGAATACATAATAATCAATCAGTTACGCCAGGCTTTCTTGTAGCTGCACTTTTATGGCCTCAGCTCATTGAAATTTCAAATCAAAAAGGAGAAATCAATTTAAGAAAATTCTTTAGATCAATGGATGGTGTTCTAAGAAGGCAGCAAAAAATAACAGCCTTACCTAGAAAATTTCATGCATACATCAAAGATATTTGGGTTCTTCAATTAAAACTTCAAAGTAGAATTGGCAAACAACCATACAAAACTGCAAAACATCCTAGATTCAGAGCAGCTTATGACTTCTTATTAATAAGAGAAAAGGCTAATGGTGGGGGGAAGAGTCTCGGCGATTGGTGGACTAACTTTCAAAAAAATGATGAACAGATTAAAAAGTCATTAATATCTAGGTTGGCAGAAGAAAAGGAAGAATCTAATAAAAAATTTGGCTTCTCAGAAGAGTTAAGATAATCTATAAATTACAAATAAAGAATTGTAATGAAGCCAGCTTTAAACGAAATACCATTACCAAAATATATTGCCATTGAAGGCCCAATAGGGGTTGGTAAAACTACTCTTGCTAATAAAATTGCAGAATCATTTAACTATGATGCCTTTTTAGAACAACCTGCAGAAAATCCATTTCTTAAAAATTTCTATAGAAATCCTGGTCAATCTGCTTTGGCAACTCAACTATTCTTTTTATTTCAGAGAATGCAACAAATACAAGACCTAAAACAAAGAAGTCTTTTTGAGAACGTTCGTGTTGCAGATTTTTTAATTGAAAAGGATAGACTGTTTGCAGAAGTTACGCTTTCTAATGAAGAAATGAATCTTTATGACAAAGTATATGAGCATTTAACTTTAGATGCGCCCTCTCCTGATCTAGTTATTTATCTTCAAGCCCCTATTGAAATTCTTAAAGAAAGGATTACCAAAAGAGGAAACATTAATGAGCAATATCTTACATTAGACTATTTAGAAAGATTGAATGATGCATACTCTAGATTCTTCCTTGACTATAATTCAGCACCGTTGTTAATTATCAATGCAGCTGATATCAATCTCGAATCAAATGAGTCTGATTATGAGGCATTAGTTACCATGATTATGTCTAATCCAAAGGGTAAAAATTTCGTTAACCCCCAACCATCGATTATTTAAATAATTAATTGTGTCTAAAGAGTTATATAGCCCTAAGTCTATAAATCCATATATCAATGATATTGATGAATTTAAAAAACTTTATAAAGAATCTATAGAAAATCCTAAAAAATTTTTTGAAACATTAGCAAAAGAAAATATATCCTGGTTGAAAGATTTTGAAGAAGTTCATAACAATAGCTTTTCAAGTACTAAATGGTTTAGTGGCGGTCAAATGAATGTTAGTTTTAATTGTATTGATAGACACCTAAAAGATAATGCAAACAAGGTCGCTCTAATATGGGAAGGAGACAATCCATCAGAATCAAAAAAACTTACCTATCAAGAACTTCATGATGAGGTCTGTAAATTTGCTAATGTTTTAAAAGAACTTGGTGTTAAAAAGGGTTCAAGGGTGTGCATCTATATGCCAATGATTATCGAGGCATCTTTTGCAATGCTTGCTTGTACAAGAATAGGAGCCGTGCATTCAGTAGTGTTTGGAGGTTTCTCACCTGAGTCTCTAAAAGATAGGATTTTAGATGCTGATTGCAAAATTGTCATAACAGCTGATGAAGGTCTTAGAGGAGGGAAAAAAGTACCATTAAAATCAAATGTTGATGAAGCTCTTAAGGGTTGTCCTGAAGTAAAAAATACTCTTGTTATAAAAAGGACTGCGGGAGATATTCAATGGAACAAAGCCAGAGATATATGGTACGAAGAAATATCCAAAAATGTAGCGACCTCATGCATTCCTGAACCAATGGATTCTGAAGATCCCCTTTTTATATTGTATACATCTGGTTCAACAGGAAAACCAAAAGGAGTCCTTCATACCACTGCTGGGTTCTTGTTAGGCGCTCATATTAGTTTTAAATATATCTTTGGTATAAGGTCAGAAGATAGATATTGGTGTACTGCAGATGTTGGCTGGATAACTGGCCACACTTACATCCTATATGGTCCTTTATCTAATGGAGCCACAACTTTAATGTTTGAAGGAATTCCCACTTATCCATCTGCTTCAAGATGCTGGGAAATATGTGATAAATATCAAATCAATATATTTTATACCGCTCCAACAGCTATTAGGGCGCTTATGGCACAAGGTGATGAACCTGTTTTAAAGACCAAAAGGAGTTCTTTAAGAATCTTAGGAACTGTTGGTGAGCCGATCAATCCAGAAGCATGGGATTGGTATTACAATATTGTTGGTCAATCTAAGTGTGAAATTATAGATACTTGGTGGCAAACTGAAACTGGTTCGGTTCTTATTTCCCCAATCGCAGGAGTGACTCCAACAAAGCCTGGTTCAGCCACCCTTCCTTTCTTTGGTGTAAATCCAGCGCTATACGATGAAAATGGCAAAACACTAGAGGGACCACATTCTGGAAACTTAGTTATAGAGCAGTCTTGGCCTAGTCAAATTAGGAGTGTTTACGGAGATCATCAAAGAATGCTAGATACTTATTTTGGTATGTATAAAGATATCTACTTTACTGGTGATGGAGCTAGAAGAGACGAAGATGGTTATTACTGGATTACTGGAAGAGTAGATGACGTTCTAAATGTCTCAGGGCATAGACTTGGAACTGCGGAAATCGAAAGTGCTCTTGTACTTCATACAAAAGTTGCTGAAGCTGCAGTGGTTGGCTTTGATCATCCTATCAAAGGCCAAGGCATTTATGCTTTTGTTACTTTAATGATTGGAGAATCATTTAGTGATGAATTAATTAATGAATTAAAACAATTTGTTGCTAAAGAAATAGGCGCTATTGCAAAACCAGACCTTATACAAAATGCTCCTGGCCTTCCAAAGACAAGATCTGGAAAAATAATGAGAAGAATTTTAAGAAAAATTGCTGAAGGTGACCTATCCAATATAGGTGATACTTCGACCCTTGCTGACCCCTCAGTCGTAGAGTCTTTAAAAAGTAATAAAATAAGTTTATGAAAAAACTCATAACTCTATTGCTTCTATTTGGGATTGTTAGTTGTAATACAAATCAAAATTATGATAAATCGATGCTTCCTGATGCGAAACCTCAAGTACTAAACAAAGTAAATCCCAGAGATCTAATTACATGTATGCAATTACCTGTTCCTCGACCTCCAGTTCCAATCAATCCAAGTCACAAAGTTGGTACCGAAGAAGTCTATGATCAAAATGACTGTATCGAAAGTAAAATGGCTTCTAAAGGAGGTCAAGATCTAAAAAATGCTAGGGATGAGGAAAACAAATTTAATCTAGAAATCGACCTAGACAAAGATGAAGATATTAATTTAGAAGATCAAATAGAAGAATAACAATTTTCTATATTTCTTATTTTGCCATCATGTTCGAGTTTAATTATATGAGCCAGTAAACTCATTCTCGCAATAGGATGGAGCATTTCCGATACATCGTTATATACCAAAGGAAGTAATTCATCTAGATTAGATTGCTGATTTTTTTCTATGCACCTTAAGACTTTTGATTCTCTTGAGAGCCTATGTCTTATGATTGACTGAATAGTCTTAGAGGGCTCTTCCATATAGTTGCCATGGCCTGGAGCAAAATAACTAATGTCATATTGTTCTAATAGTTTTAAAGAATTTATATATTCTGTCATGTTTCCATCTGGCGGAGCTATTACAACAGTTGAGCCATCCATAATATGGTCACCAGTTAATAGACATTTATACTTTTCAATATAAAAACATAGATGATTGGATGCATGTCCAGGAGTATGAATAGTTTCGAGTGTATATTCATCGGTCGATATAATATCTCCGTGCTTTAAGACCGTATCTGGTTTAAAAGTTTCATCCTCCCATTCAGATTCTCTGTCAACCAATCTTCCAAGCATTGGTATATTCAATTCTTTTGAAATTATTATCGCTGCAGGAGAGTGATCTTTATGAGTATGAGTAACTAGAATTCTTTTTATCTTACCCCTGCCTTCTTCCAAGATAGTTTCGATATGTTTAGAAATATTTGGGCCAGGGTCTATTAAAGTAATATCATCTTTACCAATTAAATAAGTATTAGTTCCTTGGCCGGTAAACACTCCTCCATTAGGTGCAGTAATTTTTTTAATTAGATCATCCATTAATGGTCCTCATAGCCATCGTCTCCAGGTAAAAGACCAACCCAATTACCATTTTCTTTAAAGAACTTAGGTAAGATAGGCGGAATATCCTTATTTGTCAGTCTTTTTTGACTATCAAGCATGTCTTTTGCAACTGTAAATTCTGAACAAGATTGAAGATTCTTTATAGTAGGCATGATCATTTGCATCTCACCCTTAAACGCCATGTCTACAGCTTTATTTGGATTAATCCATAAGCTTTGGGTAAGCTCCATTCCGTCGTGTTGAACAATCTGTTTTTCTGGTAGATAGGCTATAAAAAATCTTGTATCAAATCTCCTTGATTCAATATTAGGAGTTATCCAATGCGATAATGGTGCAATATTAGCAGTAGATAGAATCAAGTCTTCCTTCACACATATATCTAATAGATTTATTTCATTATTAATTAGTTTTTCTCTATAACTATCGAATTTGGATTTTTCATCATCCTCAAGATTAAGTTTCTCACCAGATCTCTTAGTAGCTAGAAGAATGCCAACCTCTTCAAAGCACTCTCTAATACATGCTATCCAGTAGCTTAATCCTCCGTTATCTAATCCGAGCAATTCGGATGCGTTTTTATCATCCAATACATCAGAATAGTTTTCTAAATCTTTTAAATGATCGTCATCATCTATTTTTCCTCCAGGAAAAACATAAAGATTTCCAAAAGGAGGCTTCTTAGATCGCTTAACCATTAATACCTCCATCTCATCTTGGGAGTCTCTTAAAACTAAGACAGTTGCAGCTGGTGTTAAATTATTATTCATAAATCTAATTGATATAGCTTAGAATACTGCTTATGAGAATTACTGACAATCTAAAAGACGACCTCGCAGATGCTCCAAATTGGTTCCTTGAGGCACTGAAAATTAAACCATCCGAGTTACTAATAAAAAACATGAAGGGTGATCTATCTTATTCTAGGTGGGATTGTCCAAATAAAAATAAGAACCTATTAATTCTTATTCATGGTACTGGGGCACATAAAAAATGGTGGTATCCAATAGCACCTCAGTTTATTCAAGAAACAAATGTTGTTGCTGTTGATCTTCCAGGTATGGGTGATTCAGGTTTTAGAGAGGAATATAGTATTAAAGACTTTGGTGAATGCATCATCTCAATTATCGAGAACGAGAAAATTAAGAACAACATAAATAATGTTTCTATTGTGGGGCATTCTCTGGGAGGACAAGTTGCCGCATACGTTGCATCAGAACAAAAAGAACTAGTTAACAACTTAATAATGATTGATACTTTTATAAGGCCGCCTGATTGGGATCCTTCTCAGCACGACGGCGGGCCTTTAAGAATGATTAAGCATTACCCTGAGAAGAAAATAATCTTAGAGAGATTTAGATTATTACCTCAGCAGGATTGTAAGAATGATTGGTTTATGAGGTACATAGCTGATCATTCTGTCAAAGAAACTGATGAAGGTTGGCGATGGAAGTTTGATGATTCAATGTTTAACAGCCTCGAAAGACTTTTTGGTTATAAATTTACATTTGAATGCCCTGCTCTATTTATTCATGGAGCTAATAGTCTCTTGATGTCTGGAAATATCTTAGAAAATATCAAGGGTATGTATTCTGACATAATGGAATTCAAAGAAGTTCCAGAAGCTGCACATCATGTGCCACTTGATAAGCCAATGGAAATAATTGATATAATTAAAAATAGATTATTTTAAATCTTTATATGAATTATTTTTATTTCTTTTTCTTTCTATCTCTGTCAGTAATAATTTTATTTAAGCCATTCGCAATGTCTATTTCGGATTGGGTGATGAGATCAGAAAAGCTTAATAAAACTGGTCTTATTACTTTTATTATAGGATTCTCACTTACGTACTTCAGTCTTATACAATCTTTCTGGTATGAAAGAATGTGGACAGTAGTAACTCTGATTCTTGGTATTCTTCTTTTGATCAGAGGTATTTTCATTATATTTTTTCTAGAAAAAATAAAAAAAATACTACCGATATACATAAAACACTATTATAAATTTTCTATTCCTATTTCCATGATTATGGTTTTTTTAGCCTTTTTAATTGTTTCTACTGATTATATTGGTCCTCAAAAAGATATTAGTAATTGTGAATCAGATGATCAGATTGAAGTTATATGTGAATTCAATAATGCTGAAGATATTGTTATCACTCCAGATAAAGAATTTCTTTTTATGTCTCAAATGGGTTCAATAGCTCCATGGGGAGAAAATGAGCCAGGATATTTTGCAATGATGGAGATAAGTACAAATAAGAAAATTATCCCTAAGATAGTCCTAGAGGAGAACACATGGGGGGAAGAGACATGTTCAAGGAAAAATACAGATGGCTTTGGTCCACATGGGATTGATCTAGTAAAGCGAAATGATGGAAAGTATCAAATCGGAGTTATTAATCATTACCCAACAGAATCGGTTGAAATGTTTGAATTAAGAAAAAATGATTTGGATTGGGAAATGATTTGGCGAGGATGTGTAAATGTTCCAGATAAGTTTTACTTTAATGATTTAAGTCTTAAAAAAAATGGAAGTTTTTATGCTTCTCATATGTACAAAAGAGGTATCTCAGAAAATGAATGGCTAATGATAGCTTTATTCAAAAGTAATTCTGGAAATATTATCTTTTGGGAAGATTCTAATTTTAATGAGCTTAAAGGATCTGAAGGCAGTAGCCCAAATGGCTTAGCGCTAGATGAAGCTTCTAATAAGCTTTATATAAGTTATAACTTAGAAGATAAGATAAGTATTTTTGATCTTAAAAATAATTCAAGAATTAATAGTTATTTCATCCAGTCTCCAGATAATCCATATATTAAAGATAACTCTCTTTGGATGACTTCGTTGGACTTTCAGCCTAACGATGCTCCAGATTGTATATTTAAAGTAAATTGTTCTTTGCCCTTTTCCATTCATGAATTAGATAAAGACACTTTAGAACTTAAGAATAAATACATCTTCAGCAAAACTGTGTTTGGACTGCCAACAGTTGCGGTTCCAGTAAATGAAAAGATTTATATGGGCTCATTTCACGCAGACAGACTGGGTTCTTTTTTGATAAATTAAGTTAATGTCACAAGATTTTAATTTTGATTCTATAACAATAAAGATCCCAACAAGATTAGAAAACTCTCATAAGGGTAACTTTGGGAAGGTGCTTGTTGTGGGGGGCTCAGAGGGTATGGGAGGTGCTGGTATTCTATCATCTGAAGCTTGTTTATTTTGTGGCGCTGGATTGGTACATCTAAATACCCATCCATCAAATGTTGAAGCAAGTTTAATAAGAAATCCTGAAATAATGGCGCTTGGAATTAATAAAAACATATCTATACCTGAGAAGGTTGATGTTCTGCTATGTGGTCCAGGATTAAGAAATGATAAATGGTCAAATAATGTATTTAATGAGATTTTCAATACAGCAAAGATTAAAACTTCGGTATTTGATGCAGGGGCTCTTGACTTTATTAGTGAAAAGATCATTGAAGATAACCAAAATATTATCCTTACTCCGCATCCTGGAGAGGCAGCAAAGCTATTAGGTGTTTCTAGTAATGAAATACAAGAAGACAGAGTCAATGCTGCAAAAACAATTTCGAAGGAATTTTCAGCTTATGTAATTCTAAAGGGTAAAGATACAATTATTTGCTCTCAAAACAGTGAGGATGTATTTAAATGCTCAGAAGGAGGCCCAGAGTTGTCTTCTGGTGGTACTGGTGATGTTCTTGCTGGAGTAATATCAGCTCTTATTGCTCAAAAACTTGATATTATGGATGCGTGCATGTTATCTGTTGCTGTTCATGCAAGAGCAGGAACGATATTCAAAAATAAAACAGGCGAGATTGGTTTAAATGCATCATTATTAATACCAACTATTAGAGATCTAATTAATAAATGAAAAATATTATTCTAGAAAATGATGAGGCCACAAATAATCTTGGTGTACTGATTTCAAAAAAACTTACAGAGATAGATAAATCTTCAATCGAAATCCATCTTGAAGGAGATCTAGGAACCGGGAAAACATTTCTAACTAGGTCAATAATTTCTAATTCAGGTTGGAGTGGGATGGTAAAGAGTCCTACTTATACTTTATGTGAAGAATATGATTTAGGAGATTTAATGTTCTTACATATTGATCTTTATAGAACCGATGAGCCTGAAGATATTTATATTTTTGATTTAGATAGAAAAACCCATTCAAAAAAAATTATAATTATTGAGTGGCCTCAAAAGCTTATTTCAAAGAGAGATTTTGATTTAAAGATTTCTTTTGAACACTTTGAGGATAAAAGAAAAATATCAATAAATGATGCTAGTGAACTATTCTCAGATCTAATCAAATGTTATGAATAAATTCTCATTATTTTTATTAGCCCTATCATCACTAATATATTCGAATGAGATTTCGTTTTATGAAGTAAAGGATTCTGATGATCAATCTACAGAAATATCTTTTCTTTTAGACAAGGTATCTTTTATAAAATCATATTCTCTTGTTGATCCTTCAAGAATTGTTATTGATGTTTATCAAAGCGATTTAAAATCAGATGTTCAAAAAAAATATAACTACCCTATTAAACAAATTAGAGCTTCATCAAAAGAAGACTTAACTAGAATTGTTATAGATTTATATGAGTATGTTAATTGGAATAAGCCAACACAAGAAAAAACAGATGAAGGTATATTGCTAAAAATAAAAGTTAAAAAAAATAAAAACTTAAAAAATAATATTAGAGATATTATAGTTGCAATTGATGCTGGTCATGGCGGGAAAGATCCTGGTGCGGTGAGTAGTAACAACGTTTTAGAAAAAGATATTACTCTGTTAATTGCAAAAGAATTACAAAGGACTCTTCGAGATACAGAGGGGTATCAAGCAGTGTTAATTAGAAGTGACGATAGTACTGTTAGCCTTAATGACAGATATCAAAATGCAAGAAAATTTGGCGCAGATGCATTTGTTTCAATCCATGCTGATGGCTTTAGATTAGAATCTGTTAAGGGAGCTTCAGTTTTCATATGGTCAGATAAATCATCAAGTAGTGTTGCAAGAAATCTGTCTGATAAAGAAAGAAAAAGGATTCAAGCTCAAATTAAGAATATTAAGTCTTATGATTTTAATGAAGATGCTGCAAGAGAACTCTACCCTAAAACTTATAAAAAGAAGGTTGATCAAAGCAAGATGTTAGGTTTAAAAATTTTAGATCAACTCAAAAGAGATCCATTCACAAAGATTCATAAAAAAAATGTTGAATATGCAGATTTTAGAGTACTTAAGTCAGTAGATATTCCATCTGTTCTTGTAGAGTCAGGTTTTATAACAAACCCTGAGGACGCAAAAAGACTTAAAACAAAAGCAGGTAGAAGGATGATAGCAAGATCAATATTTCTAGGCATACATAATTATTTTAAAGAAACTCCCGTTTCAGGATCAATTTTAGAGGGTTATTCAAATTATCTTAATTATAAAATCCAAAAAGGAGATGTTTTATCTGAAATTGCAATAAGATTTGGTGTCACTGTAGAATCAATAAAGAAAATTAATGAACTGGGTGATAGGCCTATTTATCCTGGCCAAATAATTAAAATCAATATTTAGTTCATGTCATATGGGTCTATGTCGTAATTCCATTTTACTTTCTTGGTCTCCGGCCATGTATCAAATTCTTCAGTCAAGAATTTGAGCACTCTGTTGAGGTAGGTTTTTGTAGGAGATTTTATAATCAAATGATTTCTTGTATTACCCTTTATCTTAAAAGGTATTGATGGAAGAGGTCCGACAACACTAATACCTCTTTTATTGGATAGAGTTAAGGATGCTCTATTTAAAAAATCCAAAGAGCCTTTAACTTTTGGGGAAATTGCTCTAACGATACAGATACTTGAATATGGTGGCATACTCAATTCTTTGTTAACTTTTAAACATTGATCTGAAATTAATCGATAATCCCCTGTTTTTATTTGTTTTAAGTTTATGTCATCTGGATATCTGGTCTGAATGATAACTTTTGCAAGGTTGTTGTTTCTTCCTGCCCTGCCAGATACCTGTATTAGTTGTTGGGAAACCTTTTCAAGAGCATTTATTTCAGGACTAATCAATCCATTATCAGCATTCAAAATGACACACAATGTTACCTTAGGAAAATCGTGGCCTTTTGAAAGCATTTGTGTTCCAACTAAAATAGCTTCGTTGCTACTTTGAATCTTTTCATAAATCGCCTCAATAGATCCCTTTAATCTTGTCGAATCATAATCTACTCTAATGATTGGGACTTTTGTGAAGGCATTTTTTAAAACCTCTTCAACTCTTTCAGTACCATTGCCATGAGTATGAATGTCATGCGAACCACAATCTGGACATTTTTCATTGATAGCAAATGCAGATTCGCACTTATGACAAATAAGCCTATTCTTAGATTTGTGGAATACTAAATTTGATTCACAAGCGGAACAACTCGCAACCCATCCGCAGGCATTACATTCATATAATGGAGCAAAGCCTCTTCTATTTATAAATATTAAAACCTGCTCACCTTTCTTTACTGCTTCACCGATAATACTCATTGTTTGTATGGCTATTCCACCAACCAGAGGCGAATTTGTTATATCAAGAGATATTAATTTTGGTGGCTTTTTTCCGTCTACTCTTCTTAAAAGATCGAACTTCTTATATTTTTTTTCTCTTACAAGCTTAAGGGTTTGAAGGGATGGAGTTGCTGATCCAAGAAATATTGGAATATCTTCAAGCTGAGCTCTCTTTATAGCCAAATCTCTTCCTGAAAATCTAAATCCTTCAGACTGTTTATATGACTGATCATGTTCTTCATCAACAATAATTGCGCCCAGATCTTTAAGTGGCATTAGCACAGATGATCGTGTGCCAATAACAATCTGTATTTCGCCAAATTTTGATCTTAGCCATACCTTAAATCTTTGATTGGGTGTCATTCTTGAATGATAGACTCCTATATCTCCGGTAAATCTTTTCTTAAATCTTGCTTCAAGCTGAGGAATTAGATTAATTTCAGGTACTAAGACAAGAATAGATTTTCCTTTTTTAATAAAATTCTCTGCTAGCCTCAAATATATCTCAGTTTTTCCAGACCCTGTGACACCATAGATTAATGAGGGATTAAAATTTTTTATCCTTTTTAATTTATTTAGATTAGCTTCTTGTTCGCCTGTTAACTTAAAATTTTTATCTGGAATATTAAGCACATAATTTGATATCTCGTTTGTTGGTTCTATTATTTTGTTTGTTTGATTTCTTAGAATAGTTGGCATAAATGAAAAGAAAACCTCCCCAATAGGGTGGTGATAGTATTCTGAAGCCCATAAAATGGTGTTAAATATTGATTTATCAAAACAAGCGAATTTTTCAGAAGCTGAAATAATTTCTTTTATAATCCCAGCTTTATTAAATGAACTAGGCTGGGATATTTTTCTTACGACTATCCCAACTAACGTTTTTTTTCCAAATGGAACAATTACCCTCGAACCTTTTTTAATTTTTATAACAGATTTATAAGTAAAACACTGCCTTACAGGAAGTGAAATAGCTATGTCGTAATAAAAAATATTCATTTTTTAATTGAATTGGGTTTAATTTTTGCTATAGTTCTCATCCTAATTTGAATTTTATTATGAAAAAAGACATACATCCTAAATATCGAGAAGTACTATTCCATGATACTAGTGTGGATGAATACTTTATCATTAATTCAACTTTAGATACTACACAAACTAAAGAATGGGAAGACGGAAAAACATATCCATATTATGCTCTTGATATTTCTTCAGCTTCACATCCCTTCTACACTGGTAAACAAAAAATTATTGATACAGGTGGAAGAGTTCAAAAGTTTGAAGAAAGATTTGGTAAAAAAAGTTAGCTCACTCCAGAACTTCCAAAACCCTTTACTCCCCTAGAAGACTCTTCAAAGTCATCAACAATTTCAAAATCGGCATGCACTACTGGAACAATAATCATTTGGGCTATTCGATCCCCTGGACTAATCTCAAATTCATTTTCAGACCTATTCCAGGCAGGGACCATTAATTCTCCTTGATAGTCTGAATCTATTAATCCGACAAGATTGCCTAAGACAATTCCATGTTTTGAACCTAGCCCAGACCTTGGGACTACAAGCGCTGCTAAATCTTCTTCTTTTAAGTACATTGCAAAACCCATAGGTATCATCTTCGTTTCTCCAGGCTTTAATGAAATTTTTTCTTGAACACATGCTCTAAGATCTAGTCCAGCTGAACCAGCTGTCTCATATTTTGGTAAAGGTATTAGATCTCCTATAAGTGAACTAATTATTTTTATTTTTACTTTTTTCAAATCTCTATCTCCTTTGGCCTATAAAGTGATTTTAACTCACATTTGAATTTGGATAGTCTTTTCCATTCATCACCAAAATTTAATACAGCAAGATTGCATGTAGTAAATTTTTGAATACGTTCATTAGCTAGTTCTTCAACCAAATAAAATAAAGTCGGATTATGACCTATAATTAAAATAGATTTATTTTTTTCATCTAATTTTCTTAAAGTATCAATGATATTACTAACACTTCCAAAATATAAATCTTCAGAATAAATGGCATCTTCTATGGAGAATCTAAAGCCATCAGCTATTAAATCAAATGTTTCTTTTGTTCTATTAGCGCTGCTACAAAGCACTTTATCAATATAAAAAGATTTTTTTTTAACAAAAGTATTTAATTTTTTAGCATCATTTTCTCCGCGCATAGATAGAGGCCTATCAAAATCAGCTAACTCTCTATTGTCCCAGGAGGACTTTGCATGCCTCAATATAAATATTTGTTTCATATATTATTGATTATAGTATTGATATGTGAGCCTCTGTTCTATAAAATCGCGATTCTATGAGTAAAAAATGTCAAGTAACTGGAAAGATACCACAGTCTGGGAATAACGTTTCTCATGCTAAAAATAGAACTAAAAGAAAATTCTTTCCAAACCTTCATACACATAAATTTTGGGTTGAGTCTGAAAACAGATTTGTTAACTTAAAAGTGTCAGCTAAAGGCATGCGTATCATTGACAAGAAAGGCATCAGCCAAGTGCTCAAAGATATTCGTGGTCGCGGCGAAAAAGTCTAACAAATAATCTATTTGTACCCTACTTCTTGAGCAAGAAATACTGCTTCTTTTTGCAAAGAACCTAGTTTACTTACGTTAATTTCGTCCTCTACAAAAGCTCCCCAAACCATAATAGACTCCGCTACCTTGGCATCATTTAAAACAGGATATTCTTTATTAGCTGACGCATAAAAATCTTGCGCGCCATCTGAGGATAGATATTCTAAAAGCTTTTGAGCTTCCTTTTTATTTTGAGATGTTTTTACAATCCCAGCTCCCGAAATATTTACATGAACACCACGATCGTTTTGATTTGCCCAGAACAACTCTAAATTATCATATTTAGGATCATCTAATAATCTTGCTAAATAATATGTATTTACAATTGTTACTCCACACTGGCCACTTGAAACAGCTTTAAGCGCATTGGTATCATTTGAGAAAACCTCTGTTGCGAGATTGGATATCCAGCCAGAGACAATTTTTTTACTGTTATCAAATCCATATGCATCAATCATGCTTGCTATAAGAGATCTGTTATAAACTTTTTTAGAAGTTCTCAAACATAACTTTCCCTTCCATCGAGGGTTAGCTAGATCTTCATAGGTTGAAAAATCACTCTTTGAGAATTGATCGTTTGAAAAAACTAATGTTCTTGCTCTTTTTGACAAACCAAACCACTTGCCATTTGGATCTCTTAAATAGCTTGGAACATTTTCTTCTAAAATCTTTGATTTGGTCTCGCTAAAAATATTTCTTTCTGCAGCTTGCCATAAAACACCAGCATCAACAGTCATAAAAATATCTGCTTTAGATTGCTCACCTTCGATATCAATCCTTTCCATCAACTCTTGTGCATTACCAGATAATAAATTTACTTTTACTCCAGTATCTTGAAAATATTTTTCAATGATCGGCTCGAGAAGTTGTGGCTGCCTTGAGGTAAATATTGTTAGTTCTTTATTGGTATCTTTCACACAAGAAACCAAAATAAATAAAGATAATAATAAAGTAAGTTTTTTCATTGTAACCTCGTAATAAATAAGATTTTATTTTAGGTGTGCAGAATCATTATATCTTATTCTTACCTGAAGCATGATTAATAAAGAACCTTTTTATGAACTGTGTCTTGTTTATTCCCGATAAACCAAAATTTCTAATTAGTTTTATATAAAGATTATTAGATTTGAATAAGTTTACGAAAAAATCCATAGATTTAAGCATTAATAGATTCATATTCTTGCGCCTTACTTCGTATCTCTTTAATACTAAATGTTTATCTATATTGATCTTATTTTGATAAGCATTAGTAATCTCTTCACAAAATGCATCAGCATCTGCAAAGCCTAAATTTATTCCTTGGCCTGCTAAAGGATGAATTGAATGCGCTGCATCTCCAATAAGAACTATGGAGCCGGTCACGTAATTTTCAAAATGATGATTAGATAAACTAAAGCTTAAGATATTTGAATTAATTGTTATATCTGCTTTGAGTTTCTTTTCGAAATATGAAATATTTTCTTTAATATAGCTCTCAATATTTTGTGTTCCTATTTTTAGATTGTCAACTGACCATACAATGGTATGCGAAGATTTATCAGTGCTTGCTGGCAAAGGCATAATTGCAAAAATGCCTCTCTCTGAAAAAATTTGATAAGCAGTATCTGAATTTATTAGATTAGAAGATGCTGTGAAAGTAATAGCTGTTTGCTCATAATCAGATGTGACTGGTTTTAATGATGCTAATTTTGCAACATTTGAATTTCTTCCATCGCAACCTGCTAAAAATGTTGAAAAAATTGGTTTTTCATTTGATAAGGTGATTTCACATTTACCATTATTGATATTTTCTTTGAAATTTTTTATTTCAGTCTCAAAAAAAGTCTTTTTAAATACATTTTCTTTTAGAGCAGCTTCAAGGTCATTAAAATAAACAACATAAGAAAGATGATCTTCATTTATTTCATCTGATGAAAAATCTATTGAACCGGTTCCCTCTCCATCAAAAACATTTATCTTCTTAATTTCTGCATAAGGAATTTTTATTCCAACCTCATCTAAGAGTTTCTTTGAAAAGGGATTTAAGGTTACCGTTCGAATATTTTCTTTTGCAGAGGTTTTATCTTTAGATTTTTCAATAACTACTGATTCAATGCTATTTCGATTAAGTCTTAATGAAATATAATTGCCTATAATTCCACCGCCAGATATTGTAACGACAGGATTCATAGTTTTAGGACATTAAGGATTCGATTTCCTTAGGATCAGATGGAACTTTTTTTGTAAGATTTTCGTTGCCGTCTTTTGTAACAAGAATATCATCTTCTATCCTCACTCCAATACCCTTCCACTTATCATCAACATTCATAGAACTACTTATATAAATACCTGGTTCAATAGTTGTAATCATTCCAGGTTTAAATTTCATAAACTCATCGCCTTCCATATAATCGCCTGCATCATGAACATCGAGACCCAGCCAATGACCTATTTTGTGCATATAAAAGTCTTTATATGCTCCTGATTTATGGAGC
>CABYCI010000002.1 GCA_902517425.1 uncultured SAR86 cluster bacterium
TTCTGTTATTTCAACATCGAATTTAGAATTAACTGCCAGGCCTTGAGCCCAAAATAAAATATCGCTATCAGCCAATGAAAACCAATAACAATCATTTGATATTTTTAACATGACTGGATCATTTAAAATTCCACCAAATTGATTAGTGAGTATGATGTATTTGCATTGTCCAACTTGCATCTTAGATAAATCTCTTGGGGTCATCATTTGTACAAATTTTGATGCATCTGGACCTTTTATTTGAACTTGACGCTCAACAGCTACATCGCATAGAACTGCTTCATTTATTAAATTCCAAAAATTTTGTTCTGGATCTCCAAAATCTCTTGGAATATACATATGATTATAAACAGAAAAATCTCTGGCCCCCCAGCGAACAGTGGCATCAAAAAAAGGACCTCGACGAATTTGTGTTCCAAAACCAAAATCATTTAATTTACTCATAGTTGCATTATATAATTTATTAAAAATAAAGCCTTATAAAAAAATGAAAATCATTAAAGCTGATAACTATCAAACTTGGTATATTGAAGAAGATGATCAGGCCATTTTAATTGATCCTTGGTTAAGCAATAAATTAAAACCTGATAATTCATTTTTTATTCAAAGAGAAAAAGAAAATGATATTAGTATTACAAAAGAGCAGATAAATAAAGTAAGGGCTATCATTATTTCAGCTCCATTTGATGATCATCTTCATTTAGAATCTATTAAAAAGCTATCAGATAAATTGCCAATTTATACCTCTAAAATTGTAAAAAATGTTCTTTCTAAGCAAAACATTATGAATCCAATCTATCTCCTGGATGACACAGGAACAGAAATTTGTTCAATAAAAGTAAAATCTATACCGACGAGTTATCCGTATTTTAGTTCAACATTTTCAATTCTTTTTGAGGATAAGAAATCTAAAAGAATTTTTCATGAGGGTCATATTGTTAATTTTAACTATTTAGAAATTCATAACATTAAAGCAGATGTTGCAATTTTAACTGCAGAAGAGGTTAAATTATTTGGTGTGATTACTTTAGGAATGAACTACAGAGATACTTTAAAGGCATGCAGGATATTATCTGCTAATAATCTATTTATTACTGGTTCAAATCCAGGTAATACCAAAGGCTTTATTAGCAAATTTTTAAAAATTAAGCCCCTAAAAAATAATGAACTTAGAAAGAAATTAAATCTATATCACAAAGCTGGTGCAACTTTAGATCTAAATAACAGCTTTGATTGAATTTAGGCAATGATCAATATTTTTTTGACAGCTAGAGTGACCCATTAAACCAATTCTCCAAACTTTTCCAGCAAGTACTCCAAGACCGGCGCCTATCTCAAGATTATAATTATTTAATAAATTTGATCTTATCTCTGCATCGTTAACGCCCTCGGGAATAAAAATAGTATTTAACTGGGGCAATCTATCTTCTTCGTCAACTAAAAATTTTATACCAAGGTTTTCTAATCCATCTCTAAGAAGGATATGATTCTCCTGATGTCTTTTCCATGAGTTTTCAATACCTTCTTCAGATAGCATTACTAATGCTTCATGAAGACCATAAAGAGCATTTATGGGAGCTGTATGATGATATGATCTTGCACCCTCACCCTCCCAATACGACATAATTAAATTTAAGTCATGAAACCAACTTTTAACTTTAGATTTTCTATTTTTTATTTTTTCTTTAGATCTATTGCTAAAACTAATAGGTGATAATCCTGGTGACGCTGAAAGACATTTTTGTGTACCAGAATAAATTGCATCGATTTCCCACTCATCAACTAACAAAGGAACACCAGCAAGACCAGTAACAGTATCAACGATAGATAAACACCCGTAATCATGAGCTAATTTGGTTAATGCCTTAGGATCAGATTTGACACCTGTAGATGTTTCAGCATGAACAAAAGCAACAATTTTTGCATCTTGATTTACTTTAAGGGCTTCTTCAACTTTATTGATATCAACTTTTTTGCCCCATTCATCATTAACAATAATTGGTATACCGCCATATCTTTCAACATTTTCTTTCATTCTTTCGCCAAAGAAACCATTTTTACAAATAATTACTTTATCGTTTTCTTCAACTAAATTTGCAAAACAACACTCCATTCCAGCCATACCTGGAGCTGAAATTGCATAAGTGAGTTCATTTTCAGTTTGAAATGCATACTGAATTAAGCTTTTTACTTCGTCCATCATTTTAATGAAAATTGGATCTAAGTGACCTATTGTTGGTCGTGCCATCGCTTCAAGAACTCTAGAGCTAACATCTGAAGGGCCTGGGCCCATTAATGTTCTGTTGGGAGGTATAAATGATGTACTTTTCATATGAGTAATAATACTAGAAATAAATAAATTTAATAGCCTGAAGCATGCCCATCCTTTCTGCTTTCAGAGGCACCTATATAAACATTATCTTTAAGCATGATTGCTTGATAACCTCCAAAACCACCTAAATCATATTGAAATTTATGTCCTAATTTTTTTAACTTTGATATCTCCACTTCAGAAATTCCTTTCTCTAGGCTTAAATATCCACCGTCAATCATTTTCTCTCCTGTCGGTTGTGATGACCCAGCATGTCTAATCCTAGGTGCATCTCCAGCTTCTTGAAGGTTCATTTTGAAGTCAATTAAGTTAATAACTATCTGAGCATGGCCTTGAGGTTGCATAGCTCCACCCATTAAACCAAAACTAACAAGAGGTATATTATTTTTAGTTATAAAAGCTGGAATGATTGTATGAAATGGCCTTTTGCCTCCAATAAGAGAATTCATATGGTTGGGGTCTAAGCTAAACATCTCCCCTCTATCTTGAAGCATAAAGCCTAGATCATTTGGTACCATACCAGAGCCCATTCCTCTATAGTTACTTTGAATCAATGAAACCATATTCCCATACTTATCAGCAACAGTTAGATAAATTGTGTCGCCTTCCTCTAATAATCCTGCATTATATGACTTGGAAGACTTTTTTAAATTTATTAATTGCGATCTTTCCTTGGCATATTCTTTGGATATCAAAGTTTTTAGTGGGATGTCAGAAAAATTAGGATCTGCATAATATAAAGCTCTATCTTCATAAGCAATTTTTTTTGCTTCAGTAAAAAGATGAATATATTCAGCTGAACCAAATCCAAGGTCCTTTATATTATAGTTCTCTAATATATTAAGCATTTGCAGTGCAGCTATACCTTGTCCATTAGGTGGAAGTTCCCAAATATCATATCCTCTGTAGTTTGTTGAGACAGGATCTATCCATTCAGGCTTAAAATTACTTAAATCTTCAAGTGAAAAATATCCACCTTGATTATTTATAAAATTAACAATTTCATTTGCTATGGTGCCTTTATAAAAATCTTCTCCATAAGATGAAGCAATTTTTTTATAAGTACTTGCTAAATTTGGATTTTTAAAAATCTCACCTTTGCTAGGAATTTTTCCATGTGGCATCCATGTTTTTTTAAAATTTGGGTAGTTGATAAAATTTTCACTCGAGAGTTTTAAGTAATATGCGACAACTTCTGTTACAGGAAAACCTTTTTCAGCATACTCGATAGCATTTTTAAATAATAAGTTAAAATCCATTAATCCAAATTTCTTATGCAATTCTATCCAACCAGCTACTGCACCTGGCACTGTGACTGGAAGAGGACCATATGGCGGTATGGCATCTAGACCTTTATTAGTTATTTCCTTAATTGATATTTTTATTGGTGCTGGGCCTGATGAATTTAAGCCATATAATCTTTTATCATCTGCACTCCAAACTATTGCAAATAAATCACCACCAACGCCACAGCCTGTAGGCTCTACCAGTCCAAGAACTGCATTTGCAGCAATGGCAGCATCTATAGCGTTTCCACCATTTTTTAAAACTGATATTGCAGTCTGGGTTGCCAGTGGATGACTTGTTGCAGCCATGCCATTTGATGCAAGGACCTCTGACCTGCTTGCAAAATCCAAACCTGTAATGCGATCGTATCCTACTAAGTTAAACGATGATAAGAATAATGAAAATAATAAATAATTTTTCATGCTATTTGTTAATTAAATAATCTAATAATATATACTTTAAAAATGAAGAAGTTAATACTTTCATTTCTAATTTTATTTCCATTCTACTTAACTGCAGACTTTGATAATAAATGTTCAGTTCTAATAACTTTAAGATTTCAATCTAATGAAGATGCATACAAAGATGCATTAAATAAAATACAACAATGTGAAAAATATGACATTCTTTCTGTTACTAGCTTTTTAGAAGCTTCAATAAGCAAGGTCTATGTAACAGATCTCATACAAAATATGTGCATGTTTAACCATGAAATAGTTACACTTATTGATGATAAAACTTCAAATTTAAGCTGTGTCTATAGAGGCAAAGCCAGAACTGAAAGAAAATTTAAATAAGTCTAACTAACACACAAATTGAGACCCATCATAACTAAAACAACGATTGATGGTATCCATATAGCAGGTCTAATTAATGGAATGCTATACAAATTAATTACAGCTCCAATTAAGTAAACAATTCTTATTCCAAACCATATTTTAGCAAGCATTAGATTGTCTACATCCATAACAACAGATAAAACAGCAAAGGTCATGAATAAGGGCAATGTTTGTCTTAAATTGTCGCTCGCAATAGACATCCTAGATGAAAGATCAGTCATTCCTGAAATATCACCACCTGAATAGGTCCAATCTAAAAATGGTACTTTATGAAGTGAAAAACTCATTGTAAAAAATAAATGAGCAATATAAAAAAAACCTACGCAAATTATTAAATCAACCATACTCCTTTCTCCTCTTAAATTTAAATATTAATTAATATTTTAGATTATTTTTTAAATCATCTAAATAGGGCTCATAATTTTTCCAATAATCCATCCCGCTTGTATAAATTGGTTGGCGGACCTGTTCGGCACTTGGAGTTTTAACTGATCTTTTAGATTTATAAAACTCTAGGCAAGCTTTTTCAAAAGGAAGTTCACAGTAGTCCAAAATCTTTTTAACAGATATCTCAAAATTATTTACAACATCTTCATAGTTAATTGATAAAATTTTATTTGGTAAAACCTCATTCCAGTGCTTCATTAAATCAACATAGCCATTGTAATAACCAGCTAAGTTTTCTAAGTTGTAAGTAAATTCTTGGCCCTCAGCGAATAATTGTTTATAGCAAGAAAAGCATGCTGACATAGAATTTCTTCTGATATCAATAATTTTTGCATTAGGAAGAATAAGGGTTATTAAACCAATATGTTTAAAATTATTTGGCATCTTATCAATAAAATAAATTCCTTTTGATCTAAAAACCTCAGCATCCTTAACATAGTTTTCACCAATAAGTTTTAATTGAGGATCAGATAGACCCAATAATATATCCGGGTATCTTGATTCCATATTTTGAATTTGTCTCTTGTTTAATTTTAATGCTGTTGCAATTATATTTGGTAATTCATGTGTAGCATCTACAGAAGAGTGAGATGAAATAATTTGTTCTATTAAAGTAGAGCCTACTCTAGGCAACCCTAATATAAAAATTGGTTCTGAAGATTCAAATCCCCAATCTTTTTTAGTTTCAAATAAATCTTTGGTGCAAACTTCTTTTTGATTTTGACATTCAATTTCAAAGTCTTTTAAATTAAACATCGATTTTGTATGTTTATAGTCATTCCCTTTTTTATAATGCTCAAATGATCTTTTAAAATCTTCTTCGTCTTCATATGCCTTAGCTAAGGCGAAATGCATGAAAACTTTTTCGTCATCTGAAACAAATTTATCATTGATCATAGATTTAAGAGATTTAATTTCATCTTTTGAAAAGTTATAAGTTTTTAGATTTGCTAAACTCCAATAAGCATCACCAAAGAATCTGTCAACGATATAAGCTTTCTTATATGAAGAGATTGATTTATTTATGTCACCTGACGTTTTATATAGATGTCCTTTAGACAATAATACATCTGTATTTTTTGGTTCTTTTAATAAAATCTGATCATATAATTCAAGCGCTTTATCATATTCATCTGTTCTAAATAAAGATGTTGCTAAAACTTTTAATGAATTGATATTCTCAGGATGTGATTTATAGAAATCTTTTGCATGATAAAGTGCCTCTCCAAACTTCTGTCTCTTAATTAAAATATTAATGTAATCAAATTTAATTTTGATATTATCTGGATCAAAGATTAGACAACTTTCTAATAGAAATTCAGCATCCTCATAAATATATAAATCAGAACCGATTTGTGCAAGTAATCTCATTGCTTCTATATCATGCGGATGATCTCTTAAAAAATTACGACATAGAAGATCAGCCTTTGCCATTTTCCCTTCATGAATAAAACTGGTAACGGATTTTAATTCAGGCGGTAAATCTTTTAGATATTTAATATTTTCCTGTGCAAGCTCAACAAGTCCGTCATTTGATGGATTCATTGCGATTATTCCCAGCCATGATGCTTGTAATGAGGGATTATGTCTTACTGCCCTGATATAACCTTTAATAGCCTTATTCTTATCATTTAGCTTCATATGAATATGGCCAAATTCTTGGAAGGCTCTACCGTAGGTTGGATCTAGTTCAATTAAATGGCTTAGATATGAAAGTGCTTTATCGTACCTTTCAAGATATCTATAACAAACAGAGGTCAAATATAAATATTGTTTCTTTGATAGATTATTAGAATTTTGGTTGCATAAGTCTAAAGCTTTATTAAAATCTTTAGATAACATTAGTTGTTCTACTTGTTTAGAGATGGACTCTGTCATATTGTTTTAATAATAACTTATTTAAATAAAAAAAAGGCCAGTAAAACTGGCCTTTTTTAATTATAGATTGATTAGAATCTATGGCTTATCCTAATACCAATATTTCTTGGACGATTAGTTGATATTCTAGGAATATCATCTTGATCGTTATAGTATAGGTTTGGTCTTTCGTCTGTTGCATTTCTAACAAAGAATTCAACATCAGTTTTATCACTTACTGCTACACCATAAGCAAGATCAACAAGTGTATAAGATGGTTGATCTAATGACTTAGCAAGCTCCATTGAACTTGTTGTATCAGATGAGTACTTATATACCACTTGAGAATAAGCTTCTTTTCCAGCCAGTTGTGAAGCATGTCTTACTCTAATGTTATATTGCGTTTCTGGTGATAAAGGTAATGAACTTCCAACACCTGTAATAGCTATTGTTTGTGATAAATCATTGGTTATTTCAGTATCATTTAATGATATTGCACCAGCAATTGTTAATGTATCACTTGGATACCATAATACGTCAGCTTCAAAACCTGAGATTTCAGCATCAGCTGCGTTCTCAATAAATGTTAATAAACTTATTAAGCCTGGATCGAATTGTGAAACTTGAATTTCACTCCAATCTACCCAATATGCAGTTGCATTAAGTCTTAATGCGCCATCTAACATTAATGTCTTGATACCGATTTCTGTATTTACAACTTCATCTGACTCATAAGTTAATGGAGGTGGAGCTCTGTAGCCAGCTTCATTAGGTGAACCACACCATACTCCACTTGCTCTATAAGAAGCTTCTCTATCGTTACGTGCACACGTATTAACAGCCAAGCCACCCCTATTAAATCCACCTGGTCTAAAACCTTCTGACCTTGTGAAATATATTAAAGTATCATCATCTTTTTGATAGCTTACAGTTAGTTTTGTAATAGTATCATTAAGGTTTAAAGGATCTTTAGTATGACCAACTTTATATGCGCCTAAATTTCTGTGCCACATGTAAAGTGATTCATAGTCTCTACCCAATGAGTATGAGACTTGTCCCATGTTAGTTCCTCTATAACCAAATTTTGATTGGCCTTTGAAATATATGTCCATATCATATTTTCTTGCGCCAACCATGACATCTAACTTATCAGTAACTGGGAATGTAACCTCAGCAAAATAAGCTGTCTGCTCTTCAGTTCTAGAAATATCATTGAAGAATCTAGCTGACTTAGATCTAGTTTCACAATCAGCTGACCAAGCATTTGGATATGGGTCGTTAGGAGCTCCGCAACCAAATGGTATGTTTACTTGATAATCTCCCCATGTAAGTGATTCAGGATCTAAAACACCTAGATAGTTATAATCATTTTTTGTTTCTATAACACTTTCATCCATAAAGATACCAGCAGTATATGAGAACGGTAAATCACTAAGTTCATTGCTTGAAATTCTGAAC
This sequence comes from uncultured SAR86 cluster bacterium, assembly GCA_902517425.1. GTDB lineage: Bacteria > Pseudomonadota > Gammaproteobacteria > Magnimaribacterales > D2472 > SAR86A. Next base: position 8,221 of record CABYCI010000002.1, read on the forward strand.
TCGTGTGTTGTACGTTCATTGTCATCATACAGTTCAACTAAAACAGTCGCTGATCCACATGTTGTATATTCGTATGCATTACAAACATAGTAAGGTAAGAAAGCACCAACATTTGCATAACCACTATAGTCAACTTGTTGTTCAGCTATTCTTTCTAAATATGCTCCTGTATAAACTACATCTAATTTGCCCATCCTGCCTTCAATTGTTAATGAAGTTTGATCAAATGAATCATCAAGAGTATCAGGTTGGAAACGTTGAACTTTTAAATCACCGACTTCAGGGTCATAATCAAAAACACCATCAGCCTGAATATCTTGACTCATGTGAGTTACAAGCATTTCCCAATCATCGCCAAATGATGTTGCAGATGAAAGTCTAAAACCTTCGTATGAAGAATCATTAAAATTATCTTCAACTAATGTACTGTTATCATCAACTGCATAAACTTGCGTTGTGCCACCGTACCATTCTTCAAAGTAACCTTTTCCTTCAGCACTCCATGTTCCAGGTACGTTATCAATATAACCGCCTGAATGTGTTTTATAGAAGACGCCTCTGACAGACCAGACATCATTTATAAGAGGTACGTTTACAAAAGCATCATATGCATAACTTGGATCACCATGAGCGGTTCCAAAATGTTTAATATTTACTCCACCCTCATTTACGTTATATTTAGGTTTGTTAGTAATAAGTCTGACAGTACCAGCTTGTGAACTAGCACCAAATAGAGTTCCTTGTGGTCCAGGTAAAACCTCGATTCTTTCCATATCAGCTACGTATACATCTAAATTCCTTCCAGGAACTTGAATAGGTTGCTCATCTAAATATAGAGCTACGTTTGGTGTAGACCCTTGAGCTGCTGATAAAAATACATTAACTGGATCAACAGACATACCCCGTATGTATATAGTTGACTGACCAGGGCCTCTACCACCATTAGTCACATTTGGTAGATACTCAATGTATTCATCGAAATTTGATACATTGATTTCTTTTAATGTATCTTCAGTTAAAGCGGTTACAGTAACAGGGATTTTAGAAGCACTTTCATCCTTCTTAGTCGCCGAAACAACAACCTCTTCAATAACTCTGTCTTGTGCATCAGCTGTTTGTGGCACTATTGCCGCAACAACACCCAAAACACCTAAAGAAAGCTTATTCGTTATTTTATTTAATTGTTCTTTTGTATTAATAAAATTAAACATATGAATCCTCATAGTTAGTTAATATAAATTGCAAAATAAACAAGCCTGGTACCCCAGCAGATTTCCCCCTAAGGAAGTTTAGCCATATTTATAGACCAGCAATTTCTTTAAATCGGTCTTAGAATAATCATAACATCTTAAAATAATGATGCAATATAGGTATAAATTATGGATATAATTGATAATATGATTTAGTTATACCTAGATAATATATTTTAATTATGGTTCACTAGATAAAAATTTCAATCTGCAAATGAATAATATAAGCAAGCCAAGATTTATAAGTTCAGTACTTTTAATACTGAGTATAACAATTATAGTTTCTCTTAATTCAGCAGTATCAAAAGAGTTTTTTCTTGATTTACAATCCTTCCTATCAAAATATCTTGGCTGGATGATCATATTGCTAGCTAATGGGTTTCTTATCTTTTCTATCTTTTTAGTCTTTACAAAATACAAAGATATTAGACTAGGTGGCTCTAATGCAAAACCTACATATTCATATATAAACTGGATAGCTATGTTATTCAGCGCTGGCCTTGGAATTGGTCTTTTGTTTTATGGTGTTGCTGAGCCAGTAATGCATTTATCTTCATATCCAGGAATGGTTGAAGGTGATACATCATTTAATGCCGGAAAAGCTATTGGATTAGCTAATCTTCATTGGGGACTTCATGGCTGGGCTATTTATTCTTCATTGGGCTTATGCTTTGCTTTTGCAACCTATAATAAAAATCTTCCTTTTAGAGTAAGTTCTCTTTTAGGATCAAGAGTTGCAAATAATAAACCACTAGCAATCACAATAGATATTATTGCAATTATTACAACTGTTTTTGGAGTAACAACATCTCTTGGCTTGGGTACAGAACAAATTAGTGCAGGCATTAGTCATATATTTTTAATTGAAGAAACCTTTTTTAATAAAATTATTATTATCACTGTTATTACTTTAATTGGACTTGTAAGTGTCTCGCTTGGATTGGATTCTGGAATAAAAAAACTTTCACAAATAAATATGATATTAGCTATTTGTCTATTATCATTTGTGTTCTTTTTCGGGCCAACAGTATTTATTCTAAATGCCCTCATACAAAACTTTGGTGCATACGTTAATACTTTAATTGAATCTGCTACATGGACAGAGGTTTATGATGGTTCGTCATGGCAAAATGGTTGGACTTTGTTTTATTATTCTTGGTGGTTTGCTTGGGCTCCATTTGTATCACTATTTATTGCAAGAATTTCTTATGGGAGATCTATCAAAGAATTTATCACCGGTGTTTTATTTGTGCCATCGATAATAGTATTTCTATGGATGGGCATTTTTGGTAATGCAGCTATATATCAAGTCATTAACGAAACTAGTCAAATAGCTCAGGTGGTTAATAATAATTTTGATGTTGCATTATTTTCTTTGTTTGAGGTTTACCCTCTGACAAAGTTTATTTCTATTGTGTCTCTAATTTTAATTGTTACTTTTTTTGTAACATCTTCTGATTCTGGAGCTTTGGTGGCTTCAATGCTTTCATCAAAAAATCAAACAAACATTAATGATGACTCGCCTATTCTATCAAGAGCTACGTGGGCAATTTTACTTGGTATTTTAGCTGGTGTTCTTTTATATGCAGGCGGACTTCAAGCTTTACAAACATCGGTTGTAATTACCGGAGTACCTTTTGCAATTATTGTAGTTTTTGCTTGCAGAAAGTTCTACAAGTCATTAGATAAAGAACTTAATAAATAATTAATGGATTTCTTCGTCTATATTCTTTAATTCTTCTTCATCCATCTCATCTTCATAGACAAGATTGTTATTTTTTTTATTAATAAATTTTTTAGAAATAATTATTGCAGCAACAATAAATATTAATATTATTCCAATTTGGTATAGCATAAATTCGATATATAATACGTTTTGTTTATCTTAACCCTTTTATAAAAACATAGAAATGGATGCAATAAAAAATATCACTAACCGAGTATCAGCAAGAGAGCTTGCTAAGCCTTATCCATCACAAGAGGAAATGGCTATTATTTATAAAGGTGCCTTAAGAGCTCCTGATCATGCCTGGTTGAGACCAAGTAGCTTTATTGAAGTGAAAGATGATGGGTTAGATAAACTTTCAGATATATTTTATGAATATGCCTTATCTCAATCAGAGATATCGAGTGAGGTTATAGAAAAATATAAAAATGCTCCTTACAGAGCGCCTATGATAATAATCCTTGTAAGCGCATATAAAGAACATCCTAAAGTTCCATCCATAGAACAAAAGCTTTCAACTGCAACAGCTGCCCAAAATATAATACTTGCATTAAATGCTATGAAATATTCATCGATATGGAGAACAGGTAAGTTAGCATTTAATAAAAGTATTCAAAAAGCACTGGGCCTTAATGATAATCAAGAAATACTTGGATATTTATATATTGGGACAGAGGTTGGTAAAACTAAGAAGATTCCAGAACTAGATATAGATAATTTTGTAAGCTATTTATAATCATTAGATTTATACAATATAGCTGATATAAATGCCATTGATGCAAAAATAACTTCAGATACCAAAGATGAAAATGCTATAGGAGCATCATGGTTTGTTGCTAAAACATTAAATATTGCAGCTAATAAATATACAAGACCGGCACATGATATCCATTGATACTGTTTTGTAAAAAAAGATGCATAGCACATAAGAGATGTCGAAAGAAAAAGCGCAGTAAAATCTCTAATTTGAGTATTTCTTCCATCTCCCTCAAGAAAAGTCATGCTCAATGATTCAGCAGCCGTTTGTGGAGTAAAAATCCATTGAGCTGCAATTAAAATTAAAACTGTTCCAAGCAAAATTGATAATATATTTGCAATTTTCATAGTTGAATTTTTGTAGTATTAATAATTTGATTATGGATTATTTCATTATCTTTGCAACTCACATCATGCGAATCGTTACCAGCCCCAAAACTTACGATAAATTTTGGTAAGTCATCAATCATATGAAGAGCACAAAATCCCTCAATTGCATAACATTTATCAATAATATTCTTTTCAAGAATTTCTTTTACATACGGTATTCTTTCCGGCTCCTCATCATAATGTGGACAACAATTCCCATTTACAAATCCAAGACAAGGTAGAACAGCTTGATAATCTTTCCACGAATCCGTTATTCCATTTTTGAACCAACAAATAGCTCCTGCACTAACCCCACTCATTATAGTTCCACTCTTGTAGGCATCTTTTAATAACATATCAAGACCCCATTCTTTCCAAACAGCCAACATGCTTTTAGTATTGCCCCCACCTACAAATATAATGTCTTGTTTAAAGATATGTTTTTCTAAATTAATAGTTCTCTTAAAAAAGTCTATGTGCGATGTATTACAACCTAGAGAATCAAAAGCTTTATAAAAATTCTTTATATAACCATCGTCATCGCCAGTTGCAGTTGGAATGAAACAAATGGACGGATTATCTTTTGAACACTGTTCAACAATATATTTCTCTATTTTTAAATCTTTTATTTCTCTTCCAAAGCCACCTCCACCGATTGCAATAATTTGTCTCATCTAATTTTTACTCCATTTTTAATGTTTCTTTAAGAGGATCTAACCATTTATTAAAATATTCCCACTGACCAACACCTTTTTTATAAATTGGCTGTCGAACTTGTTCAGAACTTGGTGTTCTTACAGTTCTCTTTGTTTTATAAAAACTTAAACAATTTTCCTCAAAATCTAATTGACAATATTCAAGAAGTTTTTTAATTTCTGTTTCCGTATTTTCAACCATATCCTCGTATACAACTCGATGGACTTTATTAGGAAGTACATTATCCCAATGCTCCATTATTTTTAAATAATCAAGATAGTAATTCCCAATTCTATTTTGAGAGTATGTAAATCCTTGGCCAGAACCAAATAACTGTTTGTAACAACTAAAACAACAATCCATAGGGTTTCTTCTTGCATCAATTATCTTGGCATTTGGAAGTATTAGGTGAATAAGTCCTATATGTGTAAAATTATTAGGCATTTTATCAATGAAGTAAGGCTTGTCTGTAACTCTTTGATCAAGAGTATTTCTTATGTATGCTGCGCCCATTTCCTTAAATTCAGAATTACTCATATTTTTAAGAGCTGTTGGATACTCAGATTTACTGTTTGAACTTTTCTTGTTAGCGATCTTCCTTGATAGTGCAATGATATTTTGCAACTCAGTGGTTCCTTCAACCAAAGAGTGAGATGATAATATTTGTTCAATTAATGTGGAGCCAGATCTTGGAAGTCCAACAACAAAAATAGGATCGCTATTTTTGTCACCAACACCTTGAAATTTTTTAATCAAGTTGTCATTAAAAAATTCAATGATTTCATCACATTCTAAGCTAAACCCTTTGGCATCCCATGGAACTTGTTTACTTCTTACAGTATTACCTTTTACATATGCAGCCATCGAAGACTCAAAGTTATTTTTATCTTCCTCAGCCTTCCCAAGGGCAAATAATAAATGATAGTAGTCATCTATTTTGCAATCTTTATTATTTAATAGTAGTTGAATTTCGTTTATGTCATTTTCTGTAAAATCAAAAGTTTTTAGATTTGCTAAACTCCAATAAGCTTCGCCATAACCAACTTTTGTAGAAATTGCATTCTTATATGATTCAATTGCTTCATCCAATCTTCCAACAGCACGAAGAGTATGACCGTAGCTTAAGTGCAATTGATTGTTTGCTACTTTTTTATCTTTAATGATAAGTTCAAAAATTTCTAATGCATCATCATGTTGATTGGCTAATGCAAGGTTTACAGCTTTGAGTGTTAAATATTGAATATTATTTTTTTCTTTTTTCAATAAAATTGAAATCTGTTCTAATGCCTCAAATGGAAGCTGCCGCTTATATAATAAATTTGCATAACTAAGTCTAGCTTGATCATAGTCTGGTGATAAATCTAAAGCTCTGACTAATAAATATCCAGCATCTTTATAGGCTCTAAATTTAATACCAATGTCAGCTAACAATTTCATAGCATTAACATCAAGAGGATTATTTTTTAAATAATCTCTTAGAATAGGTTCTGCTTTTTTAAGTTTATCCTCTGCTATTAATTCAGCTGCTTTGATTAACTCAGTTGGGATATTATCTTTAGTATATTGTTTCAATTATCTTAAATAAAAAAGGCCGTATTAATAATACAGCCTTTAATAGATTTAAATTTAACTATTAATTAAGTTTCCAGCTATATTTGACACCAAATGTAGTAGGTCTGTTAACGGTAGTTAATCTTTGTATATCTTCACTATTTATATAAAGTTCAGCAACTTCATCAAAAATGTTATCCATATATATCTGCACAGATGCATTTTCGCCAAATGTTGTTGTGAAAGAAATATTTGCAATCCCATAAGAGTCTTGCATTTCTCTATCATCGTAGAATAAATCATTCCACATCTCATCAACAAAAACATAATTGAATTGAATATTAGATGTATCAGACGTATCTACATTTACAGTCACGTTATATTTAGTATCGGGAGTAAAAGGAAGATCTTGACCATTACGCGCCTCAACAGCCCCTCTTAAAACATAATCTTCTTTCAATTTAGCCTCATTATTGGCATAGCCGAAAGAAACAGTAGTTGTATCATTAACAATATATTTAGCATCAAGCTCAAAACCATTACTATTTGCTTTACCAATGTTATCAACTAATCCTAGCAGAGAAATAGATGAATCAAACCAACCCAGTTGGATATCATCCCAATCCATTTGATACATAGCACCGTTAAGTCTAAGTCTCCCATTCATTGATATAGATTTAAAACCGAATTCTGTGCTGGTTAAGAAGTCAGCATCATAAGTGGCTCCAAGTTGTGTGGTTCTATTTGCACCCCCTGGTCTATAACCTTCTGATCTTGTTATATAGATCATGGAGTTATTATCAATTTGATAAGCTAGATTAACCTTAGAAATACTGTCACTTCCATCGTAAACGGAGTTAACATTATCCTCTCTGGTAGTACTACCTAAAATAAAATTAGGCCAAAATACTGTTCCTACGAAACCTTTCAGAGTTGTTTCATTGTCAAACTTTCTATGACCTAATGTTAATTCTAGATTGTCATTAATTTGATAATAAACTTCACCAAATACAGCAGATTCTTCTTCAACTCTAACTTGATCAGTTTGATAATACAAGTCTGTTGAACCAGGAACAGCTGCCTCAGGATTCATAGCAGGTACATGCCATTGTGAATTATATTGAGTTACATTTTCAGTTTGAAATGCTCCAATGATCCAATTAAATTTATCACCAACTTTTGAAGAAAGTCTAATCTCCGTAGTGTCATATTCTTGATGAGTGTCATTTTCAAATTGAATACTAGGATCAACGCATGGTCCAAAGTAATATTCGTAGCATGTGTAATATCCTTCAACATAACCATCTATTGAATAATGCGAATAGTCACTTAATACTTCAAAATCTCTTTCGAGGCTAGAAGTTGTAAATGTTAAGTCAGCAAAACCAAGATCACCTGTTAAAGTAGTTGAAAATCTTGTCCAATCATCATGTGATTTATCATCATAAAATCTGCTTACGTTATATGTTCCAAGATCATCAGGGTTATGGTCCCATACACCATTTGTTGAAGTTTCTTGACCCATTGTATTTACATCAAGTTTCCAGTTTTCATTTAAATCAACTCTTAATGCAGCTCTATAACCATCTTTAACGGCATCATTAAAATTTTGATCTACAAAAAGCTCATTTGATCTTGTGATACCACTAACAGGATATGTGATTGTATCTTTAACAGAATCAATAAAACCTCCATCTCTATCGTTATAGCCAACAAATCTTAAGGCAACATTATTTGATAAAGGAATATTTACAAAACCTTCAACCATAGTGCTTCCATCTCCACCTCTTGTTGATTCAGCGCTTAAGTTATAACCTGCATCAAATTCACTAGAAGGTTTTTTTGTAATAATTTTAAGATTACCAGCCTGGGAAGCGGCACCGTAGAGTGTTCCTTGGGGTCCTGTTAGAGATTCAACTCTTTCAATGTCATAAACATGTATATCTAGATTATCACCTATCATAGTTACAGGTGATTCATCTAAGTATATAGCTACAGCTGGGCCTTGAAGAGATTGGTTGGAATTTCCTCCATCAGAAATACCTCTCATAAATATTTGGCCTTGACCCGGTCTTCTTTGAACAGCAGATGCTGCTGGAAGTTGAAGAACATAGTCTGCAAAGTCTTTGATGTTTAAATTTTCTAATTCATCTGATGACAAAGTAGTAACACTAATCGGTACGTTTTGAAGATTTTCTGATTTTTTCTGAGCGGTAACAATTACCTCTTCAATCGCTAAATCATCTTGCGCAATAGCATTCGAGCTCACAAGAACAGCAGAAGCAATTGCAGTTGCTTTAGTTGTCTTTATAACTGCATTATGTACCTTTTCGGCGTGAAATATATTCATTTTTTTCCCCTATTTTTAAAATACTTATAAAAAATATACAATAAAATCAAATTATAGTAAATTTTTATTACACACATTATGTATACATTAATATCTAAATTCTCGATTTTATTAATAATTTTAGTCTCTTGCTCTAAGAATGAGGTGGATTCTTTCTTACCTTTAAATAAGTCTTGGATTGTGGATACAGATGAGGCTATGTCATGGTCTATGGTTAAAAGTAATAATCTACCTACTCTTACAGGGTCTCAAGAATGGTTAAACTACATGAATTTTCTTGAAAAAGAATTTATTAATTATGGTGTGGTTGATTTATACAAAAATACATGGGAATTTGATAAATGGAATATATCTGAAGATCCTTCAAATTGGACCCTTTCAGTAGAAGGAAAGGATATAAGAGTTGCTTATTATGGAGCATATTCTGGTAAAACAGATCTTGAAGGAATATCGGCTGAAATGATTTATTATGATCATGATAATCCGCCAAAGGATATAAAAGATAAAATTGTAATTATTCCAACAAGAAAGCATCCTAATAAGCCCTATAGTAGTAATTACTTAACTAATTATACTTACAATGAATACGAATATGTTTTAGATGGTGATACTCTGCCAAAATCATTTGAGTATGTTGATCCTGAAACTTCTTTTACTTTTGATATTTGGTATCAACTTGCACAAAGATTAGATCAAATTCCAGAGGATGGAGAAGCTGCTGGAGCTGTTATTGTTTATGACATGGCATATGACAGAACTAAGGGTCTATATACATTTCCGGTACCTGATCATTATGAATCTCCAACATTAATTCTTTCAAGAGAAGATGGTAATGAAGTAATTCAAGCAGCTAAAGAAAGTAAAAATGCGACAATTGTTTTAAACAGCAATGTTGAGAAAACTGAAGCATATCAGTTAATAGGCTACTTACCAGGAAAGCACTATGGGACTGAAAAAGATGAACAAATTATATTAACAAATCATACTGACGGGCCTTCAATTACCCAAGATAATGGAGCGCTGGGAATATTAGGTATTATTAAATATTTTTCTAATATTCCACAAGAACAGCGAGACAGAACATTACTAATTTATCTTGATTGTAGACACTATATGCCTGGAATGGAACAAGCTCATAAAGATGTTTCATGGTTGAAAAAGAACCCTGATTTAAAAAATAAAGTGGTTGGGTTGATTCAGGCTGAACACTTGGGTGAAATGGACTATAAAGAATTAAATGGAGAAGTAATAGCAACTGGATATGCAGAACAATCATATTTATGGACAAGAAATAATGATTATTTGGTTGAGGCTGCTAAGAAAGCTCTTGATAGATATGGCTGGTCAAGAGGCATGTTATCTGTTCCCGAACGACCCGGTCCAAATGGAAATATTCAACAGGTCTGGTGGGGAGTAGGAATAATTGCTCTAGCTAATGAGCTCAGAAATAATGACCAATGTAATGAATATTCTTGCGATGAGGATAAAACATCACAAAACCCATTAGTATGGGATGGGTCAAGTTGTGAGGTATGGACATGTTTAAATGTGCCTGCATATGGTCAAGGAGGTTTTTTAGGATACTATTGGAATAAATATTCTGACATTAGTAAATGGAACTCGGAATTATTTATTCAACAAACTTCAACCTTAATAGATTTAACAGGAGTTTTAATGTACAGCGACTTAGAGACAATTAAACCTATCCTTTCTGATCAAAGTTTTAGAAATGCTGACATGAGTCTTGCTGCACCAATAGATATAACAAATTAATACTACCACTGAAAAGAGTTATGAAAATCTAATAACTTTTTTTTCCATATGTTTGTGAAGTGATTAAATTCAGCATCTTTAATAATAAACTTTTTATACATTAAATCCCTATCAACCATCAATATAGCAACCTGTTTAATATTGGTATTAAACATTACGTTATGAGCATTTGCGTATGCGCAACCTTGAAGAAAGTAGTCATCTATCCATTCTTTTTTCTTTATTCTTTTTGATGTTTTAAAATCTATTATTGTCTCTTCACCATCTAAAATGCCTACACAATCTGCAGTTCCTGCATATAAATCATTTAATACTAAATGAACTTCAAGACCATAAACTTCTGAGATATCTTTTAAGGAATCATTAATTAATTTGTTTGACATCCCTTCAGCCATTATTCCAATACCGTCTTGGGAAAAAACATTATGATCTTCATTATTTAAATAGTTCTCTAAAGATAGGTGAACCATGCTTCCGATATCTGTTGCCTCTTTCATAACTCTGTCTGCCTCAACATCACCTACTCGCTTTCTCCACTGATCAATTGATGTTTTTTTATCAGATATATTATTTAAGACAGTAGTTACGCTTGGTACGTGATTATTCTGAGGGTCAATATAAAATCTTCCTAGATCATTATTAAGTCTTTTTAATTCAGGATAATTGAATTTATTTGTTATCATTGTGCTTTATTCTTACTAACTATGATTAATATAAAGTTAAATCCTCTTTGGAGCAAAACTGTTCTCGCAATTACATTTAGTTTTTTAATTATACTTTCATCATATGTTCTTTTGGATCCTGACGGTAGCGCAAAAAATTTATTAAAAATATATAATTTTTTTGCATCTAACTTTGAATCTTTTTTTCTTTATTTTGGGTTTGCAGTTTTAATAATTTTAATAGTGATAGCCTTTTCTCCATCTGGAGCAAAAACAATTCAACTTGAAGGCAGGAAAAGTTATTCATATTTCTCATGGTACTCAATGCTTTTTGCCACTGGAATGGGAGCAGCACTACTATATTGGTCTACATATGAATGGCTTGTATATTATACAAACCCAATAGAGAACAATAATCAAAACCTTCTCATTTCTCGAGCATATCCATTATTTCATTGGATGTTCACAGGTTGGGCTTTATACATACTTCCAACAGTTGCATTTGTTTTTTCGCTTATGAAAAATTCCAATACCCCTCTTACCTTTTCAGGAATATTGTTATCAAAACAGTCTGGTATATTAAGAGTAGTCTTGGATGTGTTTTTTATAGGCGCAATACTGACAGGAGCTGGTGTAGGCTTAGCGCTATCGTTTCCTCTAATGTCGGCGGCGATATCTAAAATTTTCGGCCTAAACCAAACTTTATTTTTAGATTTTTTAATGCTGATTTTATGCATGTTAATAGTCTCAATAAGTGTATATAGAGGATTGGAAAATGGAATTAAGAAATTAAGTAACTTTAATATAATTCTTGTGATAATTTTTTTGCTCTTAATCCTAATAACAGGTCCTACTAAATATATCATTATTAATACTTTAGAGCCGGTGGCATATGTTATTAAAAACTACTTGAATTTAAGTTTAGTAAAATCACAATATTCTCTTGATTGGACAGTTTTCTATTGGGCTTGGTATATTGCTCTGGCACCAGCAGTTGGAGCGTTTATTGTGAATATTTCAAATGATAAAACTATTAGGGAGCTTATTTTTGGTGCTTTAATTGTTGGATCACTTGGGACCATATTTCATATTGGTATTCTTTCTAATGTATCTATCTATTTTTATGAAAATGGAATTTTAAATGCTCCCAAAATCTTTACAGATGGAAGCCTTTCAAGTCATGCTCTTGTTATTGAAACAATATCATCTCTAGATTTTGGAAATATTTTTCTTATATTGTTTGCCATTATTGCAGTAGTGTTTTTATGTACAACATATGACTCACTTTCATATATTTTAGCAACGGCATCAATGAAGAACTTTAAAGATACCCCATCAAAAAATCTGAGAGTATTTTTTGCTGTTATTTTAATGATACAGCCAGCATTGATTATGTTTTTAGGTGGTAAGGATGCTTTTATGTGGCTTTTGGTAATAATATCTGTACCATTGATGTTTATTTATATATTTCTAATCATCTCAATTTTTAAAAATGCAATTAAACTTAGAAAATCATAAAGCTAATATATTTGAAAAGAATTCATTTGATTCAAAAAAAACATCGATAGTATTTCTTCCTGGTGCCGGGATGGACCACAGAATAATCTCAATGTTTCGCTTAGAAGATCTATACGAAGAATATAATATTTTAGGCATTGATCTGCCAGGACATGGTTATACATCTGGACCAATAGTTGATTCAATTCGAGATCATTCAAACTTTTGTATAGATGTTTTTAATAAAATGGACATTAAAGACCCAATTGTAATTGGTCATAGTTGGGGTGGTTTGGTTGCTCTAGATTTATCAACAGAGTATCAAAATAAAATGACGATATGTATGAACATTGCATATCCTTTCTTAGTTGGTGATATGTTATTGGATTATGCAAAAGGTAACTTAGATCAAGCGGTAGAATTTTTAACAAAATATGGAGTTTATAAATTTCCAAAAACAGAAATTAAAACAAAGGGGTTCGGTACAATGGGATCTGGTTTTTACGGGCGAACAAAGGGACAAATAAAATCACCTTATGGTACAAAAGTCGTTGAAGATGATCCTGAAAGAGAAATCAAACTCTATCCTTTAAAAAGATTGTTTAATCAGTCTGAAAAAGAAATAAGTTCTATTGATTTAAAATCCTGTAATGTATTTAGACTTACCGATGATCAAATAAATAATTTAAAAAATATAAAATATGTTTTTAGTGAAAAGGATAAACTTGCTAGGTTTAATCCAGAAAATGATTTATTTAAGAATTCCGATATTGATAATGACATTAGTATTCTAAAAGAGGTAGGTCACTTTCCTTTTTTTGAAGATCCAGATTTAATATCAAAAGAATTAGTTAAGATTATTAATCTCAAATAATTTTTTTAATATAAACTCACTGCCCCACCTATCATTCGTTCTATAACACTTAGGTATTTTAAATTCATTTTGGATGTCTGTTACGCAAGTTCCATAGTTTGTATATGAACTGATTCCGTTATCTTTGTTGTACCCAGCTTCTGGCCACATATGATCTGAATCTAAGTTTAATATTGAGATAACTTTTATTCCTCCAAGACAATCTGAAAATAGATTTTCGTTAAAAGTTTCATAATGTTTGTAAGTGGTAGAGGTTTTATCCTTGCATTTAAATTTATCTACCCAGCTATTAATTAAATCTTCTTGAGTTTCATAAAAAAGTCCATCTGCTGAAACTCCTCCAATAGGAGGAACGCTTGTATCTTTAAGAGAAGCATAGCTGATAAAATTAACAGGTTCATTTGGCGTGCATCCAAAACCAGATCTAGACATCGCATTTATGCTAATTGCTGATGTAATCGACTCAGGATATTTACATACATACGAATTTACAAAGGTTCCTCCAGAACTATTTCCAATCATATATACATTTCTAATATTATAATTTCTTTTAAAGATATCTATTAGCATCTTTACAAAACTTGCATCATCAGCACAAGGAGCCCAACCACACCTTCCACGATCACAATTAGGATATTTAGGATATACATATCTTTCAGAGTCACTCAAACAAATAGATGAGATTTCTTCATAAGTTGTTGGTCTGATTATGTCATTAAAAGTATTTACAAGTGTATCGTTGTCATAAAAATTAAGAGATTCAGGATATAGTGCTATAAAATTGTATTTGTTTGCTAATTTATTAAATCCTCCCGTAACTTCACTTTCAAAACCTGAGGCAGTTCCGTTATAACCATGAAGACCTACAACTAAATCTATATTTTCAAGATTATTAAAATTTTCTGGTACAAAAAATAGATATTGTCTTTGATCGCCCTCATATTCAATATAAACCTTTTGCATTTCACTTGATGAGAGAATATTAACGAATAAAGATAATATTAAAAAAATTTTCATGTCAGGTCTTTTAAGAACAATTTAAGAGAATTATATGCCTCGTCTTTGCGTAAACCACTAAAAACTTCATGCTTTTCACCTTTCATTGAAATATTTTGAACATTTATAAAAATTTGATTAAGCATCTTATAAAGATTTTCCATACCTTTTCCAAGATCACTTACAGGATCATTTGTCCCTGAAATCAAAATAATTGGAAGAGAGCTTTTTACTTTTGAATAGTTTCTTTTATCAAATGCCTTAGAGCAGCCATCTGCAATATCACCCCACATAGAATTTGTAACTTCAAAGCCGCATAAATCATCATCTACATAATCATCAACATTATGTGGATCAGAAGAAATCCAATCATGTGTAGTTCTATTGGGTTTAAATTTTTTATTCCATGTGTAATCTGTCAAATATTGCATTAGTGGATTCGTTGCATATTTACCAAAAAAAATAACTGAAAGTCTGATTATAATTTTTTGCAAATTCATCAAAAAATTTGGAAATTTTGAAGATCCTGAAATTATTAAACCTTTTAAAATTGTATCTTGCATTACAACAGATAAGCCAACCCAAGAGCCCATACTGTGTGCAAATAGATATTGATTTAGATGTGGGTATTTTTCATTGGTATTATTTATAAGATCAATTAAATCTTGGGTAATAACTTCCCACCCATTTTTTTCTGCAAATATACCTTTAGTATTTCCCTTCTCGATCCATCTGCCATGACCTCTATGATCTATAGAGATGACATGATAACCATCTGTATTAAGTCTATCTATAAGCCATGAGTATCTTCCTATATGCTCGCCTTTTCCATGGCTTATGTGAATTATTCCATTTATTTTCTTATGGCTAGATAGATTTTCGTAAATATTACTCATATTAGTTATATTACGATTCATAATTTACAATAACAATTAAATAATTTTATAATTTTAAAATGAGTGATATTCATATAGCAGGCACAGGTATCTGGTACCCTGATGAAAAAGTAACAAATGAAGAGATAGTTACTTCATTTAATGCTTATGTAGACAATTTCAATAAAGATAATGCGTTGGAAATAAGCAAAGGCCATGTTAAGCCAATGGAACATTCATCAGTTGATTTTATTGAGCAAGCATCAGGCATTCAAACAAGATATGTTATTGATAAAAAGGGAATACTTAATCCAGAAAAGATGATGCCATCTTTAAATAATGAAGATGAATCATTAATGTCAGTGCATGCTGAAAAGGGACTTATCGCAGCAAAAAAAGCTATAGAGCAAGCTGAAATATCAGTAAATGATATAGATGCTGTCATTGTTGGTAGTTCCCATGCTGCTCGTAACTATCCAGCTATAGCAATTGAAATTCAAAATGAACTTGGCATAAATGGTTATGCTTATGATATGTTGGTTGGTTGCTCATCAACTACATTTGCAATTAACAATGCTTTTAGCGATATAGCATCGGGACTAGCAAATACAGTTCTTGTGGTTAATCCAGAAATATCAACTCCCGCATGTAATTTTACTGAACGAGATAAACATTTTATTTTTGGCGATGCTTGTGCTGCAACTATTGTTCAAAAAAATAGTGTCTCTAAAAAAAGATTTAAAATATTGGACAGGAAACTCGTTACGCAATTCTCCAATAATATTAGAAGTGATTTTAGTTATTTAAATAGAACTGCTATAGATCAAAAAACTGGTGATGAATTATTATTTCGTCAAAACGGACGCAGCGTTTTTAAGGATGTTTGCCCTCTTGTTGCATCTTTAATTAAAGATCAGCTTGAAGCTAATAATATTAATCAAAATGAGATCTCAAAATTTTGGCTTCATCAAGCAAATGGTAAAATGATTAGATTAATAGCCTCAAAGGTTATTGGTACTGATGACTTTGATGTCGAGCGTGTTCCAATGCCTATAGTAAAGTTTGGTAACCTTGCATCAGTAGGAAGCTTATTTGCTTTCAATTTAAATAATGATATGCAAACAGGTGAAAAAGGTGTTATTTGTTCATTTGGTGCTGGTTATTCTGTATGTTCAATTATCTTAGAAAAAGCCTAAATTAAATATATTTAAAACATTAAAGGATTTATAATTCGAAAATGGGTGAATATGACGCAGTATGGGTTTTTATTATTTCGTTAGCTTTTGTAGGCTTCTATATATTTATTGAGGCAAGACCCAAGGGCTCAAATTTTTTTGGAAATATCTCAAATACTATTAATAGATTCTTCAGAAATAAGTAATGCTTAGGGTTGACCCAAAAATCAATACCATTACCCTGGTACTTATAACTCTTATTGTTGGGAGTCTTGCTACATCAAATACAGGCACGGATACATGGTATCAAGGTCTTATTAAATCTAGTTTAAATCCTCCTGGATATGTATTTGGAATTGTTTGGCCAATATTGTATTTATTTATGGGTATAACTGCTTGGAGAAACTTAGAATCTATCAAGAATCTTTTTTATATCCAATTATTTTTAAATGCTATATGGTCATGGCTATTCTTTTCATTTCATTTGCCAGTAGTAGCTTTAATTGATATATGGTTATTGATATTTATTAACATAAAAATATTATTTGTGGTTTTTAAACAAGATAAGGTAGCCGCAATACTATATGCGTTTTATGTTTTATGGTTATTCTTTGCTTCTTATTTAAATCTTTATATTGTTTTTAATAACTAAATAAATATTCCCACAATAAGACCTGTCATGCAGGATGCCAACGTAGCACCAACTAATGCTTTAAAAGATACTTTTATCAAATCATCTTTCCTTTCAGGAGCCATTGCTGTTATTCCAGAAATTAATATTCCAACAGATGAAAGATTGGCAAATCCACACAAGCTATAAAAAGTAATAAGTTTAGATCTTTCTGAAAGCTCACCGCTTTCTAGAGCAGCGAGTGCTGGGTATGCTACAAATTCATTTAATGTTGTCTTGATACCTAGAAGCTCTCCAGATATAACTGCCTCACTCCAAGGAATGCCCATCAACCAAGCAATAGGTGCAAAAATATATCCCAAAATTATTTCAATTGATAATTCAAAACCAAATTGAGATGAAATAGATCCCATAATTGAATTTACTATGTATACAAGCGCTATGACCGCTATGAGAATTGTTCCTACACTAACTGCAATACTTGCTCCATCAGATGCGCCTCTAGTAACTGCATCCATTGTACTTTTGTAGACTTTTGGAACTTTACTTTCATTAAAATCAGTTATTGAATTAGAAGGTATCATTATGTTTGCGTACATAATTGCAGCTGGAACAGATAAAACTGATGCTGTTATAAAATGCTGAATTAGATTCTGATTAATAAATGAATTTTCTAATATGCTAATTAACGCAACCATTACCGAACCTGCCACTGTTGCCATCCCTGCTGTCATTAAGATTAGAAGTTCTTTATTTGATAGCTTACTTACATAAGGCCTAACTAATAGAGGTGCTTCTACTTGTCCAACAAAAATATTTGCAGCAGCTCCAAGGCCTACTGGTCCTCCGATATTAAATAGTTTTTGACAAGCTTTAGAAATTAAATTAACTATGAAAGGCAAGACACCCCAATACCACAATATTGCTGAGATACATGCCATTACAATGATGTAGGGCAAAACTCCAAAAGCAAATGTTTCCAGTAATGATCTATATGGATTTGTATCATCGCTTGGCGGATATCCAAATACAAAATTAGCTCCCTCGATAGTCGCTTCTTGTAAAATTACAACACCATTACCTAAAATTTCAAAGGCACTAATAACAAGTGGTATTTTAAGAAGAATTACTGCGAGTATTATTTGAGATAATATTCCATATGCTACATATTTATAGTTAATGATTTTAAAATTATCTGAAAATGGTATGGCGATAGCTATTAAGCCAATAAAGCCAATAAGTATATGTCCTAGGGTGAGAATATCCATACTAATAAAGTTTAATCTCTTTTAATCTTTTATTTAGAAAATCATCTGCAAGTATGCCTTTATCATTGTCTCTAAAAACTGATTTCAGATTAACTGAGGGGGCTGGATGTAAAAAAAATGGGATACTATATCTTGATTTAGATTCAGCATTTGTATCTTGAATTACTCTATGTGTAGTGCTTTTTAATTTGTGATCAGTTACGAGTTGCATCATATCCCCAATATTACAAACAATAGCCTCAGAACTTGGTGCTACTTTAATCCAAGAACCATCTTTGCTTTTAACTTCTAGTCCACCTTCAGCAGCCCCAATTAATAGCGTAATAAGATTTATGTCTTCATGCGCTCTTGCTCTGTGAGGATTTAGATTTGAATCAACCGGTGGATAATGAATTGACCTTAATAAAGAATTACCCTTCTCAACCCATGGAAAGAAATAACTTTGATCAAGACCCAACGAAAGAGAAAGAATTGATAAAATTCTTACTCCAATTTTATGAAGCTCATTATATAAATCATCAAAATTTGTATTAAAGTCTTTGATATGAGCTATTGATAAATTTTCTGGTATTTTTTGGTCATATGAATCGTCGGTTACTGGTCCATGATGCCAAAACTCTTTTTGATCTGCTATCTTCTCACCGACAGCCGTCTCTATTCCTTTTGGGGTATAACCTCTTGCTCCTTTAGATCCAACGGAACTATATGTATTTTTAATCTCATAATCTAAATCAAAAAATTCTTTAGAGGATTTGTAACATTTATCAATGAGTTCTTGAGATAGGCCATGTTGAGTAATGGAGAAAAAACCATGATTTTCTAAAGCATCTTTTAATAAAGATATGGAAGAGGAATCTCCTCTTTCGATATCTTTAAATGATAATTCAGGTATTAAGTTGCTCATAATAAAAAGGCGGTATAAACCGCCTTTAAATTATATATAAGTCTTATTAGAATTTATACTGGAAACCTAAAGAAGCTCTCCATAAACTCTGGGTTGTTGATCTATCAATATTAAATGGATCATCAAAGCTATATCTGAAAGCATTTCTACTATAGTCATACTTGCTATCATCAACAATTCTGAGATCAATAACAGGAATTCTTCCTGAATAGTATCCATAGTTGATAATACCTTTTTCGTCATCGATAAAGTTTAGTAGGTTTTCAATTGCAAAGGTTACGATGAATTTATCATCATCTCTCAACCCAGGAAGCTCTTGAATGATATTTAAATCAAGAGAAGTTTGCCATGGGAAATTACCAGCATCTCTTGGTGCAATCTGTCCTGCATAATCTCTCAATCCAAATACATTATGTAATAAATTTAAGACAGCTTCTTCTCTTGCAAGTGCATCAGCTGAACCCTCATCTGTACATTTATATGAATAACAAACGATTGGATCATTCACAGTTGGAATATATAACAATGATGAACTATCATCATTTAGATTAAATTCATATCCAAATGCCTTTGTCTGATAATCGCCTTCAAAACCTGTATATGTATCAAAAGTAGGATACTTTGTATTTCCTGACTCTCTTGTGTATACAAGACTAAAAGTAGTTGGTTTGTCTGAGCCGAAGAAATAATGTCTAGATTTTAATGTAGCAAGAAGCCTATGCTCAGTTTCATAAATTGATCTCATATTTTTTCGATTATTAAAATCAACTGCACCAGTTTTACCAAAATTAGAATTTGATGTTGAAGATGTCATACCATTTTTGTTATCAGCATCTTGTCCTGTGTAGCTTACTGATAATACAGTATCTCCATCTCTAAAAGCCTTAGCAAAAGTCGCAGATATAACCTCTCTCTCTCCGCAACATTCATTATATAAACCAGCATGGTAACTGTAATTACCTGGCATATTATAGATTGGCCTTCCATCTGGAGCTTTCTGAGTAGGTACAGTTGGTTGATCACCGTTTAAAGGATAACCGGTATCTACAACTTTATATAAAGCCTCTTCTTCTCTGGAGTTAAGATATGTAATTGTCATATCTACATCCACCATAGGGAGTAATCTTGTATAAGTGATGTTTAAAATTTTAGATTCTGGCCATTCAAAACTAGGCGCAATAAAATCAATTTTACTTGTGTTGTTAAGAGGATTTTCAATTGATGAAATAACGCAATCTGGTTTTACATTGTTACCTGAAAATACAAGCCCAGCAACTGAGGAAGTATCACAAGCAGATGTTGCATAGTCTGAATCATAATTCGCAATTGCAACTCCAGTATTACTATAAGCATTTGATATCCAAACGCCTGGTAGTTTGGATGAGTACGTACCATAAGTAATATTTAAATCACTAAGATCATCTATTACTAAATCAATACCCATTCTAATATTTAAAAGATCTGTACCAGAAATTCCACCATTTTTGAATCCATATGAATTAACAAAACTTTGGTTTGTTTGAGTATCATCACCATCATATTTATCATACCGTGCACCAAATGTTAACGTGAGTCTATCTGAAAAAGTATATTCATCCATTATGTACATAGATGTATGATCGTATTGAAATTCAGCAGCTGCATCATTAACGTCGCCAGTTTTAGAACCTGCAGCACTATAACTTCTAATATTCCCAGCTTTTAGATCATCTAAAGAACGGAATCTATATGTTCCATCCTCATTAATGATAAATAAATTAAAAACATCGTAGCTAGTATTTTCATAGCCTGCTGTAATTTTATGATTGTTATTATAATAAACTAATTTAGCCTTAAAAAATTCTGTTTCGGTATTAAGGTCGTTTGCAGATCTATATATATCTGGTCCAAAATCAACTCTGTATCCAAAAGCATCGTCAATTCTAAAAGTTGGATAATTTTGTCCTACAGGAGAAACTTGGTCAGTTGATGTTTCCTTTATTGAATAATATATTTCTGAAATTAAGTTATCGCTGATGTCAGAAACTAAATGAAAACTATTAGTTGTTGTAACTTCTGTTTTCAAATAAGTTGCTGAAGCAAGTGCTAAGGAAGATCTTGTTGAATCAACTCCTCTAACTTGGTCACCACTAACTTCTTTAAAATTATAAGTAAGTCTGTTGGTATCATTTATATTCCAATCTAATCTTAGCGTAACGTTTTCTTGTTCTGATTCAGTAGAGCTCGCGGCACCCAGCGGGTCTCTTCCTACAACTGCTTGAGCAGCATCTCTAATTTCTTGAACTTGTGCAGATGTAATATCTAATATATTTTCAGCACCAGAGCCTACAATTCCATATCGCAATGGATTTGCTATTTCAGCAAGTGAGTATGTTGTAAAAAAGAATAATTTATCTTTTATTATTGGGCCGCCTAACGCAAATTCTATAGCTGTATCATCCTTAGTTATATCAACTGGTTCTCCTTCAAGCTTATCTCCCATGAATGAATCACCTCTGTCATAGTAGGAAACGCTTCCTGACAATTCATTTGAGCCACCTTTGGTAATTATATCGATTACGCCACCACGAAATTGTGAATATTCTACTGATACAGGCGCAACTTTAACTGCTAATTGCTCAACAGAATTAAAATTGATTGGACTTCTTTGTGACGGATAACCATTTGAATTAAGTCCAAAGTCATCATTAAATGATACTCCATCAACCTTAATATCATTTGTTCTAGGATGAGCTCCTCCTATTTCAATTGATTCTTCTCCATCTTCTTCGTTATCTATTGATACAAAAGGACTTAATCTTAAGATATCTTGAAGATCTCTTGTAACTGATGGTGTTGTTTCAAAAGTTTCAGCATCGATTACCGTAGTAAATCCATCTTTTTCAACTTTTATCCTTGTTCCTGTTACAACTACTTCATCAACCATGTCTGAAGACGCAAGTGCAAAAGATAATCTTTTAGTTTCGCCGACAATCAATGTTGTTGTTTGATTTTGTGAAAGCAAACCAGGCGCAGTGACTGTAATTTTGTATGGACCACCCGGCCTCAAGCCACCAGCAAAATATTTACCAGATCCATCAGTTGTTTTTGTTACTGAGTTATTGGTCGGTTCATAGGTTATTTCAACAGTTGCACCACTAACGGCTCCACTTCCAGACAAAACTGTACCAGCGATATCTGATGTAAGTTCTTGTGAGTAAAGTAATGGTGAAATGAGAATTGAGAAAAGTGAGAGTTTTAAAAAGTTCTTTAACATAATAATACATACCCCTGTATATTAAATTTAATAGATATAGATAATATATATCAAAAATTAATTTTTCACTATTACAATTTGGTGATTTTTATGTGAATTAAATATGAGTTTTTATTTTAAATAAAAATTTATATTCTAATTGACACTTAATAATGCAGTATCTAGGTATGGTTGAAGGGGTTTTGGTATATTGATTCCACCTGAGCCATTAAAATTATTTTCTATCAGTGCAATTAAGCATCTGCCGACAGCAAGCCCTGAACCATTGATTGTATGAACAAAATGATTACCATCTTTATTTTTAAATTTTATGTTAGATCTTCTAGCTTGAAAATCAGAAAAATTAGAACAAGATGAAATTTCTCTATATTTATTTTGACTTGGCATCCATACTTCAATGTCATAAGTTTTTGTTGATGAAAAGCCTAGATCTCCAGAACATAACTCAACAACTTGATAAGGCAGTTCAAGAAGATCCAAAATTTCACAAGCATTTGATAATAAATTTTCTAAACATGCCATAGAATCATTCGGATTCGTTATTTGAACAAGTTCAATTTTTTCAAATTGATGTTGCCTAATTAATCCTCTTGTATCTTTTCCATAACTTCCAGCCTCTGATCTAAAGCAAGGAGTATGCGACGTTACTTTTATAGGTAATTCAACCTCACTTACAAACTCATCTCTAAATATATTTGTAAGGGGGACTTCAGCTGTAGGAATTAAGTATAAATTTTCAGTCGTCTTAAATAAATCATCTTCAAATTTTGGTAATTGTCCTGTTCCTATCAATGAATCTGTATTAGCCATAAACGGAACATAGTATTCCTCATAACCATTTTTAACTGCGTTATCAATCATAAATGATATCAACGCTCTTTGAAGTTTTGGCAGCTCTCCTTTTAGTACTGAAAAGCGAGAACCAGCAATCTTAGCTGCCATATCGGTATCAATATCCTTAGTAATTTCAAGATGGTCTAGGGTATTTGTTGCAGTTATAGATCCACATTTTTTTATAACAACATTATCATTCTCATCTTTACCATCTGGCACAGACTGGTCAGGGATATTAGGAATATCCAATAAAAAGTTTTGTATTTCTTTTAAAAGAATTTGAAGTTCATTATCTTTTTCATCTAGTTCGCTATTAGTTTTATCAATAGTAATTTTTAATTCATCTACATCTTCTCCAGATGATTTAAGTTTTCCATATTCTGAGGAAAGTTTATTTCTATCAGCTTGAAGATTTTCAACACTTATTTGTAATATTTTCCTTTTTTCATCTAGTGACTCAAATCTATCTTGATCAAGATTGTAGCCACGTCTAGACAACATCTTTTTGATGTCATTAAAATTTTCTCTTAAATTTTTTATATCTAACATTATTTAGAAATCATAGCTCCTACATATGTAGCTAGAATGCTTAGTATTACCGTTAACATTATATATGAAACAGCATTAATTAAATTTGTATTTGCCATCACCATTGTTTGATATGTAAAAGCAGACATTGTTGTAAATGATCCCAGAAAACCGATAACAAAAAAATAATATGTACTGTCTTTTACTGGCAAAGATAATCCAACAAAAATACCGATAAAAAAACATCCAATTATATTTACCACCAAAGTTCCTGCAGGTGATGTGAAATAATTTTCAAAAAACTCATTAACACCAAATCTTGAAATAGCACCAAATGCCCCACCAATTCCTACAAATAAGATATTAGTAATCATATTATTTATTATTCTTAAAGAATTTAATTATGTTACTTATTTCCATATTATCTTTAAATTTAACCTGCAATGTATTTTCATCAATGAATTCAAAATAAAAGTTTTTATCATCCTCTATTAATGTAAAAGATTTATTTTTTATACTTGATATTTTGGTGTTATCAATAGAATTATTAAAAATAAAATTTACAAAGAAATTGTTGAGCTGGTCTAAAGGAATATTTTTAATTTGATTGAATTCTAAATCATGTATTTCTACGCCGCCCTCATTTATAAAATAGATTTCTTTAAAAGGAGACAAGATATCTATCTTTATTGAGTTATCAGAATTTCTTTTAAATGTCCCCTCAGATTTATCATAATCTCTATTAATTTTATTAAAGCTTGTTTGAGTAAAAGATAGATCATTTTTAAAAAATGAATTTAATTCTTCAACTGGGGATGCTGAAATAACTATATTAAATATAAAGAAAATATTTAAAAAAAAGTACTTCAATTTAATCACGTTTAGGAACCAAGACTTCTCTTGACCCATTTGAACTCATTTCAGATACAAGGCCTGCTTCTTCCATTGTTTCTATTAATCTCGCAGCTCTGTTGTAGCCTATTCTCAGCTTTCTTTGAACGGCAGATATTGACGCTCTTCTAGATTCAATAACAAAATTTACTGCTTCATCATACAGCTCGTCTTGTTCATCTGAAGATCCGGACTCAGTTCCTGACCACCCAGGTATTGGTCCAGTATCTTGTTTAGATGAAACAATTTCATCAATATAATTTGGTTCTGCTCTAGACTTCCAATCATTTACAACTCGGTGAACTTCATCATCTCCAACAAAAGCACCATGAACTCTTACAGGAACACCAACACCAGGGGGAAGATATAACATATCTCCATATCCGAGGAGTTGTTCCGCACCACCTTGATCTAATATTGTTCTTGAATCAATTTTTGTTGAAACTTGAAATCCAATTCTTGTAGGAATATTTGCTTTGATTAGTCCTGTAATCACATCTACTGATGGTCTTTGGGTTGCTAATATTAAATGAATACCAGCTGCTCTAGCTTTTTGAGCAATTCGTGCAATTAAGTGTTCAACTTTTTTTCCAACCAACATCATCATGTCAGCAAACTCATCCACTACAACAACAATAGATGGAAGAACTTCAAGGAATTCTTCTTCATCTTCTTTCAACGGATTTAATATTTGCTTACCGCCCTTTTCAGCATCTTGAATTTT
This sequence comes from uncultured SAR86 cluster bacterium, assembly GCA_902517425.1. Taxonomy (GTDB): domain Bacteria; phylum Pseudomonadota; class Gammaproteobacteria; order Magnimaribacterales; family D2472; genus SAR86A. Next base: position 33,807 of record CABYCI010000002.1, read on the forward strand.
TTTATTAAAGCCTGCTAAATTTCTAACACCCATCATGGACATAAGCTTGTATCTTCTATCCATTTCAGCCACGCACCAACGCAAACCATTTGATGCATCTGTCATATCTGTTATTACAGGAGTTAGTAAATGCGGTATGCCATCATAAACAGCAAGTTCTAACATTTTTGGATCAACTAAAATTAATCTTACGTCTTCTGGATCTGATTTAAACAATAAACTTAGCAACATAGCATTTAGTCCAACTGACTTACCGGATCCGGTTGTTCCGGCAACTAATAAATGAGGCATTTTTGCTAAATCAACAACAATTGAATTTCCTGAGATATCATGTCCTAAAGCTAAACTTAAACTTGAAGGTGATGATTTAAAAGCTTTGGAAGATAATATTTCAGTAAGCCTAACCATTTTTCGATTTGTATTAGGTATCTCAATACCAACATATGATTTACCTTCTATAACTTCAACAACTCTAACACTGCTTACAGATAAAGATCTTGCAATATCTTGAGCAATATTAGTAATTTTACTTGCCTTTGTTCCAGGCGCAGGCTGAATCTCAAATCTAGTTACTACAGGACCTGGTAATACCGATTCAACTGTAGCCTCAATTCCAAATTCTTCTAATTTTGTTTCTAAAAGAGATGCTATTTGATTAAGTTCGTTTTCTGATAGAGAACTTCCATCATCTAGCGCTCTATCTAATAATTCTGTACTAGGCATGACAGCTTTTTCTTTCTTAATCTCAGGCTCATCAACAACCTCTTTTTTTTCTACTTCTTTTAAAGGGCTTTTGGTTTCTATTGGAAGATCAGCTTGTTTAAGATCTTTAGCAGGTTCTTTGATTGAAACATCCTTTATTTGAGGTTCATTTGTAATCTTTGGCTTAGCCGATAGGGATTTTTTCTTTTCTGAACTTTTTTGCATTGCAATTACTATCTCTTTCGATTGAGAAAGTAATGACAATGTTATTTCTTTTAACTTAACCCCAAGAGTCTTTAACATGTCCCAGCTATAGTTAGAAATAATAATAAGTAATTTTCCAAACTGATCTAATTTCTCAAGCCAGGAAAAATTAAATGATAAAGAAGTGGTTGGAATAAGAAAGATAACTAGAAAAATTAAAGATCCTATATTTCCAAATACTGAAGATATAGCATTTAAAATCGTATTTCCAAGAACACCACCAAAATTATTGCCAAGATACAAATCACCAATTGAACAAAAACAGATAATGAAAAATAAAGAGCTTACAATTCTGACTAAAATTTTTGTAAGTGAGCTGTATGGATCTTCATAAAATAATGTCTGAATTGACCACACGCATCCTATTAGTAAAATAACGTATCCACCATATCCAACAATGGTATATAAAAAATCAGCAATTGATGCGCCAAGAGGTCCACCTAAATTTTGAATTGTGTCCGAAGAGTTTTTGTTAAAAAAACCAGAATCAGAAATATCATATGAAATTAATGAAATAAATATGTATAAAGATAACGCTATAAGAAAAAAACTAAAAAAATTCAAAAGAGTATTCTTTATATAAGGAGGCATTTATTTAATACATTTAATTATTGTTGTAATTATAGGCATAAACCGTAACAATTTGTTTATATTCAATTATAATTTCTTTAATGACAGACAATCATAACAAATTAATAATTTTAGGTTCAGGTCCAGCAGGTTATGCTGCAAGTATATATGCGGCCAGAGCGGGTTTAAGTCCAATAATAATTGCTGGAATGCAAGAAGGAGGACAATTAACTACTACAACAGATGTGGAAAATTGGCCGGGTGACAGTGATGGACTTCAAGGCCCTGATCTTATGGATAGAATGAAAAAACATGCTCAACAATTTGATGTTGAAGTTGTGAATGATCATATTAATGAGGTAGATCTATCTGAAAGACCTTTTAAATTAATTGGAACATCAGAATATAGTTGTGATTCACTTATTATTACAACTGGTGCAAGTGCTATGTATTTGGGTCTTCCTTCAGAAAAAGAATATCTTGGTAAGGGTGTATCTGCATGTGCAACATGTGATGGTTTCTTTTACAAAGATCAAGAAGTTGCAGTTATTGGTGGTGGCAATACTGCAGCAGAAGAAGCTCTATATCTTTCCAGAATCTGTTCAAAGGTTTACTTGGTTCATAGAAGAGATGAATTAAGAGCAGAAAAAATACTTCAAGATAGAGTCTTTGCTGAAGAGAAAGCAGGAAAAATAGAGGTTTTATGGAATTCAGAACTAAAAGAAGTTGTTGGAAATGAAATGGGAGTTTCTGGCATAAAACTTGATAACAAAGGAACTGAAATCAATAAAAATGTTATGGGTGTCTTTATAGCTATAGGTCACAAACCTAATACTGAAATTTTCAAGGATCAATTAGAAATGGATAATGGTTATATCATTATTAAATCTGGTTTAAATGGTTCTGTCACAGCATCATCAGTGGAAGGAGTTTTTGCAGCAGGTGATGTATCAGATCAAATTTATCGGCAGGCAGTTACATCAGCAGGTTTTGGATGTATGGCAGCTCTTGATGCAGAAAAATATTTATCTGAAAAGTAAAAATGAAATACAAAGCTTATTTAGTTGAAGAGAACGAAGGACAATTTAGTGGTTCAATAAAGGAACTTGAGGTGCCATCGTTAGAGATGGGCAAGGTTCTGATCAAAGTTCATAATTCATCTCTAAACTACAAAGATGCTCTTGCCTCAACTGGAGTAAAAGGAGTTGTTAGGTCGTATCCTTTTGTACCAGGCATAGATGTGTCTGGAGAAGTTTTAGAATGTTCGTCTTCCAAATTTTCTGTTGGTGATAAAGTTATAGCTACAGGTTATAAAATTGGAATGGCAGAATTTGGTGGTTTTGGTGGAATAGTTCATTTACCTGATGAATGGGTACTAAAATCTCCAGAAAATTTATCGCATTATGACGCGATGAGTTATGGAACAGCCGGAATAACTGCTGCTGCTTGTGTAAAAAAAATATTAGATGCAGAAGTAACTAAAAATCTTCCAGTATTGGTATCAGGTGCAACAGGAGGTGTTGGATCGATTGCAGTAGGACTATTATCTAAACTTGATTATGAAGTCCATGCGCTAACTGGAAAAATAGATGAAATTGAGATTTTAAAAAGTATGGGAGCTACTAAAATTATATCAAGAGATGAATATATGTCTGAACCTGCTAAAGCACTTGATAAAGGTATTTATTCTGGAGCAGTTGATACTGTAGGTGGTGAAATGTTATCAAAAATATTATCAATGATTTCTAATCATGGTGTTGTATCTTGTTGTGGTAATGTTGGTGGAATGATGTTCTCATCTTCTGTATTCCCATTCATTCTTAGAGGAATTCAATTATCAGGAATTGATTCTGCTGAATCATCACTTAATCTTAAATCTGAGCTCTGGAACCTTTTGTCTAATCAATGGTCTTTAGATCTTAGCAATCAAACTAAAACTGTTAAGATTGAAGACATTGACTTGGAGATAGATAAAATCTTAAAAGGAAATCAAATTGGCAGAGTTGTCATTGAACACGGAGAATAAATATGAAAGATGAATATAAAGAATTTTATAAATCAAATGAAGAAGATATGGATAGCAAAAGTGATGCTAAAGTTATTCTATTCTTAATAATAGTTGCTGTAATAGCAATGACTTACTGGGTAGCAGCTCAATAAGTTATCTTGGTTTCATTCTCATAGCTGAATCAAGCCTAATAGTTTCTCCGTTCAGATAAGTATTTTCTACAATGTGAACAGCAAGTTCTGCAAATTCTTGTGGTTTTCCAAATCTGTGAGGGAATTGTGTTGAATCTAATAATGGTTCTCTCACTTTATCAGGTGCTAGTTGCATCAAAGGTGTATCAAAAATTCCAGGAGCAATAGTGCAAACTCTGACGGCATGTCTTGCAAGATCCCTTGCTGCAGTTAGTGTTAGACCAATTACACCAGCTTTAGAGGCACTATATGCTGACTGACCAATTTGTCCTTCATAGCCTGCAATAGATGCGGTATTAATTATTACGCCCTTCTCATCTTTTTCATCTGGATCATTCTTGTCCATTAATTCAGCTGCTATTCTCATTACATTAAAAGTGCCAACAAGATTTAAATTGATAATAAATTTAAATGCATCGAGCGGATGTGGGGCCTCTTTTCCTAATATTCTTCCTGGGTAACCTGTGCCTGCGCAATTAACAGCTATATGTAATCCACCAAATTTTTCTTTTATATTTGTAATTGCGCTAACTACTGGTTCTTCCTCCATGATATTAGTGGAGATGAACATAACATTATCATCACCAAGATTCTTAATTATTTCAGCAGCGTTTTGTTCATTGATATCCAATATGACAACTTTTGCGCCTTTAGCTACAAATGCTTCTACAGTTGCCTGTCCCAAACCAGATGCACCGCCTGTTACTAATGCAACCTTATCTTTTAAATTCATATATAGCCTCCTAAATTGTTTTAAAAGTATATCTGTATAACTAAAAAAATAAAATTTATTTCTTTTGGCATCAAGATTGCATTAGTAAAGGTAGAGCACAATATTTTTTTAACAAGGAGAGATAAATGAAAAAATTATTACTTTTAATGGCATTAGTTTCATTACCTTCGTATTCAGCAGTAAGCGCAAATGTTTCTATTGCTTCTGATTACATATGGAGAGGTATGACTCAAACTGATGGAATCGCTGTATCAGGTGGTTTTGATTACGCAGCTGATGGTGGTTTCTACGCAGGTATTTGGGGATCAAATGTTAATTTCAACGATTCTACAGGTAGCGGCAATGGTGCAGAGTTTGACTACTACTTCGGCTATGGATTTGATATGGGCGGAATTGGTGTTGATATAGGATATGTAATGTTTGATTATCCAGGCAATGAAGATGGTCTAGATTTTGAAGAGATTGTACTAGGATTTAGCATGGGTGACTTAGGTTTAACATTTGCTTTAGGTCAAGATGGTGCCCCAGATTACACAGAAGTTTCTTATGCAATAGGTGATTTTGGTGTTTCATATGGTCAATATGATGACTATGGTGATAACTTAGCACTTACCTATGGTTTCGGTTGCGGATCTTATGATTGCGGAATTGGATACTATGACTTTTCAGATGATGGATATAGTGGTATGGATGAAGATGCTCTAGTATTCTCAATGTCTGCTTCATTCTAATTAATTATGAAGTTAGTAAGCGCAATTATTAAACCTTTCAAACTTCAAGAAGTGCGTGAAGCGCTTGTTGATGCTGGTATTGAAGGTTTAACTATATCTGAAGTAAAAGGATATGGAAGACAAAAAGGACATACAGAAATGTACCGAGGTGCAGAATATTCTGTTGATACATTACCAAAAATCAAACTAGATATATTAGTAGAAGATGGAAATCTTGATACTGTCACAGATGTGATATCAAAAACTGCTAATACTGGGAAAATTGGTGATGGAAAAATTTTTATAACAAGCATTGACGACGTCATCAGAATTAGAACTGGTGAAACGGGCGGCGAAGCTATCTAATTTGAGGAGAAATTAATATGGAAGAAATTAAATTTGCATTAGATACATTTTATGCCGTTATGGCAGGTGCATTAGTTATGTGGATGGCAGCTGGTTTTACCATGCTAGAAGCAGGACTTGTGCAAAAGAAAGATGTATCTGAAATTGTTACTAAAAACTTAGGGCTATATTCTATAGCTTGTATTATGTATCTAGTTTGTGGCTTCATGCTTATGTATCCTGGTGATGCTGCATACGCTAATTTTTTACCACAGATAGGTAGTTCATGGTCATTATCATTAGCAACAGAAGCTAGTCCAATATTATATGGATCAGGTGGATCAATTGAAGGCGGAGATTTTGTGGGGTATTACTCACACCAAGCTGACTTCTTTTTCCAAGTTGTCTTTGTTGCTACAGCAATGTCTATCGTCTCAGGAGCTGTTGCAGGTAGAATGAAATTATTACCGTTCTTTTTGTTCGCAATCATCCTAACAGGTTTTATATATCCTATTCAGGGTTACTGGAACTGGGGTGGAGGCTTCTTAAGTTCTAATGGTTATTCTGACTATGCTGGTTCAGGTACTGTTCACCTATGTGGTGCAGCTGCAGCACTTGCAGTGGTTATGGTTCTTGGTCCAAGAAAAGGAAAATATAGTTATGATGGCTCATCAATGCCAATGCCCGGTTCAAACATCCCTATGGCAGCTCTTGGTGCATGGATATTATGGCTTGGATGGTTTGGATTTAATGGTGGTTCAGAGTTAAAAGTATCAGAAGTTGATAGTGCTACAGCAGTAAGTCAGGTATTTCTTAATACAAATATGGCTGCAGCTGGTGGTGTTGTTGCTGCTTTAATGATGAGTTTATTTAAAACAGGAAAAATGGATGTAACAATGGCTATTAACGGAGCTATTGCTGGACTTGTTGCAATTACTGCCGGTCCAAGCGCTCCAACAGCTGGTGCTGCTGTATTAATAGGTGCTGCTGGTGGTGTACTTGTGTATCTATCAATTTTATATATGGATACAAAATTGAAATTAGATGATCCTGTCGGTGCTATTTCAGCTCACGGTACAGTTGGTATTTTGGGTGTTATGGTAGTTCCATTTACATCTGATGCTTCATTTGCGATGCAAGCTATTGGAGTTATTTCAATTGCAGGATTTACATTCTTAATGAGTCTAGCAACTGTGTTAGCAATTAATTTTGTAATGCCAATTAGAGCTACTGACGAAGAACAAGATCTTGGTCTTGATGTTTCTGAGATAGGTGTTGAAGCTTATCCAGAATTTAAGTAATTTAATATTATGACTGCATAAAAAATGCTCCCCCTATAGGTCAGATTATTAAATTTTAGAGAAGAGTTGTTTTATACAACTCTTCTCTTTTTTTTTACCCACGATTTATATAAATTGATGTAATATTCATTAAATATAAAAAATATATATAAATACAGGGGCATTTTTGTGAAAATACTATCAAGTTTTCTTATCTTATTTCTTTCATTTAATATATCAGCAGAGGAGATTAATTCTGGTGATACATCATGGATTTTAACTTCAACAGCATTAGTCTTGTTTATGACGTTACCTGGTTTAGCGCTTTTTTATGGTGGTTTAGTTAGATCAAAAAATGTTTTATCGGTCTTAATGCAATGTTTCACAATAGCGTGTCTTATTTCAGTTTGTTGGGTTGTTTATGGATATAGTCTTGCCTTTAAAGGCGATGGACTGTTCATTGGTGATTTAAGCGCTTTATTTTTAAATGGTGTTGAAAGAAATTCAATGAGTGGTTCGCTTCCTGAGTCTGTATTTATAACTTTTCAAATGACATTTGCAATTATTACACCAGCATTGGTAGTGGGAGCTTTTGCTGAAAGAATGAAATTTTCATCAATGTGTTTATTTTCTGTTGCATGGTTCACATTGGTTTATCTACCTGCATGTCATATGGTTTGGGGTGGTGGTTATCTTGGTAGTAAAGGCGTTATTGATTTTGCAGGTGGGTTAGTTGTTCATGCCACATGTGGACTTGGAGCTTTAGTCGCAGCAATTTACCTTGGAAAGCGAAAAGGATTTAATACATCCCCTCTTCCTCCTCATAATAGAACAATGGTAATGATAGGAGCTTCTATGCTTTGGATAGGTTGGTTTGGTTTTAATGCTGGAAGTGCTGTTGCTGCAGATGGTTCAGCTGGTATGGCAATGCTTGTAACTCATATAAGTGCTTCAGTTGGAGCTCTGACCTGGATGGCAATAGAATGGATTAAGTCAGGTAAAGCTACTATGGTTGGTATTGCAACTGGTATGGTTTCTGGTTTAGCAACGATAACACCAGCCTCAGGTACTGTAGGGCCTGCTGGTGCTATATTAATAGGACTGCTTGCTGGATCTGTGTGCTTTTATGCAACTCAAATGGTTAAATCTTATTTTGTGATTGATGACTCTTTAGATGTTTTTCCAGTTCATGGAGTTGGGGGTATGTTAGGAATAGTTATGCTAGCAATAGTAGGTAATCCAAATGGATTTCTAGGATCTGGTGCAGCTGGAATATCTGAAGAAGGAATGATTGCTCAATTAATGTTACAACTTGAAGGTATATTTGTAATTGGTCTTTGGACTGTTATAGCAACCTACATAATTTTAAAAGTAATAAATATGTTCACAGATATAAGAGTATCTAGCGAAGCAGAAGAAGAAGGATTAGACATTCATGAACATAACGAAAGTGGTTACAGTTTATAGAACTGGATTTGCATATTGATTTAATAAATAGGGGTGCATATCTTCAGGTATAGTCTTCATTCTATTTTTTAGATACTCAATAGCTCTATCTATATCATCTGCGCTATATATATTTTCATTCGTTTTTTTACCTTGAATGATTGCTGCAGCATAATTTGTAGGATGTGGTTTATATAAGTCCTTAATTTCTTTAGTTATTTTGTCCGAGCATGCTTCATATGCATCTGTATTAAAGTTTATTTCATCTCCTATATTTAAAAACACATCCCCTTTGGTACCTCTTATTCCATCTGAAATACTTTGTAGATCTTCTTTGGGTTCCTTGATATATGTTTGATTAAGGTCTGTTAGATATAGTTCTCTAGCCTTAAGCAAATCGTTTGGATCCTTCTCATATGAAATGGATACAGGCACTACACATAAAGAATTAAGATATTGGTCCACTGGAACCTTCTTTCGTGAATTGAGATGAATCATTTTAATTACTGATGGATCTGTATAATCATTGCCATCCTTTGATCTTCCTTGTTTTTGAGCAATCCATATAGATTCGTTTTGAATTCTGATCTTATCAAAAATAAAATCTGAAGCCAGACTTAAGCTTTTATATATATCTTTTTTTGATTTATCACTTCGATCGATAATAAAGCTTTTATTTAGTCTCATTAAATCTGAAGCCCATTTTTCATTCAATAAATTATTACCTACCGCACTGTATGTGGTATTAAAATTATTTTGATGCAATGTTAAGTTTAGTAATGCTGAATCTAAAGTAATATCTCTATGATTCGATATAAAGAGATATCCTTTTTTAGGATCTAATTTATTTATACCTGAAACAGAAAAATTATTTACAGTAGTCTTTACAACATCAGAAACAATGCCTTCAAATAAATCTTGATAAGTTGGAATATCATGAATATTTTTGATTTTATTTTTTAATAAATAACTAAGTATTTTTCTTGAAAAAGGAAGGTATCTAATACTTTTGAACTCACCTGTTGCAAATAGCATCTTTAAAAATCTTCTATTATTAGATAACCCTAATAAAACTTCATGAACTTCTTCATCAAGATAAGGCCTTATAGAATCGTATTTATTCACTGAAAAACATTGAGCTTATAAATGGTATGCATATATTTTACATTAATAATGTATACAATATCGATGAATGAAAACTTATCTACAATATGATGGACTTACTGTTCTTGCCCATAGAGGCGGCGCAGATGAATCCTTTGAAAATACTTTAGAATCTTTTGATTACTCTAAATCCTTAGGATGTAAGTTTATAGAAACAGATGTTCAGGTTTCAGCAGATGGAATCCCATATATCTTTCACGATGATGATTTAAAAAGAGTTCTTAATATATCTTCAAGATTTGACTCTCTTAGTAGTCAAGAAATTGATAAATTAAAAATATTTGACCAATACAGAATTCCAAAGTTAGAAGAAGCATTAAATGAATTTCCTGATATCTCATTTCAGATAGACTTCAAAACTGATGAGGTGGTCGCTCCTGCCTTAGACGTCATTAAGAAAACTAAATCATTTGAAAGAATTTGTGTAGCAAGTTTTAACAGCGAACGACTAAAAAGAGTTAGATCAACCTATCCTGATTTATGTATATCGATGGGTCCTAACGAAGTTATTAAAACATTAATATCTAGTTTTGGTTTATACAACGATTCAATAGATGGGGACTGTTTACAGATACCTATTAGATATTATGGTGTGAGGGTTGTTACAAAAAGATTTGTTAAATATCTAAAGTCTAAGGGATTAAAAATAATGGTATGGACTATCAATGATGTTAAAACATTTAAATATTTAATTGAGCTTAAGGTTGACGGAATTATCACTGACAAACCAAAGTTATTGTTTGAAACACTTAGTAAATATTAAAGGTACTTCTTAAATAATCTAGTAAGCACGGCATACATTGGGAGTATTATTGATGTTGTTATTAATATTTCTATCTGCCATGAATAGTCTATTAAACTTCTAATAAAAGGAGCTATTACAAAAGCTGTAATCGTTCCTAAAACTCCATAGAAAACAATTGATTTAAAGCTAAATAACTTCATCGGTATCTACAAAATATAAAACTATCAAACCTAGGACAAATAATATTAGTATTGGGAGTAACATAACGATGGTATTTTTAAAAATTGTTAGAAAAATACCTACCAGTGCTGGGCCCATGAATGCTCCAGCCTTACCAAAAGTGTTAAAAATACCAAAAAACTCACCAGCTCTTTCTGGAGGTATTAGCTTTGCAAATAAACTCCTTGAGCTTCCTTGAATTCCGCCTTGAACAAAGCCAACTAGGGACGCAAGTATATAAAATTCGGTTGAATTTGATAAAGAAAATGAAAATAAGATTATTGCAATGTATATAACAATAGAAATATTAATTACCAACTTATCTCCCCTTTTTTCGGCTATATATGACCACATAATAGTTGAAGGAAATGCAATAAATTGAACTAGTATAAGAGCGATTATTATTGAACTAGTGTCTAACCCTAAATTTAAAGCAAATGTTGATGCAAGTGCCATTACAGTGTGGACGCCATCAATAAATAGGAAGAAGGCAATCAAAAATATAAAAACATTTTTATACTCTGGTATGGATTTTAAGGTTGAAAAAATATTTCCAAGAGATCTACTCAATACTTTTTTTGAGGATTGAATATCTCTTTCTTTGTAGGTAATACTTAAAGGTAGTAAGAATATTGACCACCATATTGAAACTGTTATAAATGACCATCTTATGGCTTCAGCCTGAGAGCTAAGTCCAAATAATTCGGGATTAAGACTCATTAATGCATTTATTAAAAATAAAAGGCCTCCACCAAAATAACCCCATGCATAGCCATATCCAGAAATTTTAGAGAACAAATCAGGTGATGTTATTTGAACAAGTATCTTGTCGTATAAAACATTAGATGCTGAAAAAAAATAATTAGCAATTCCAAAAAATACAAGCGCATATATCCAAGAACCTGCTTCAACAAAAAAAAGTAATCCTACACAAATTATTGAAATAAGCACCATTGTGATAAATAGCTTTTTTGTAGTTTTGCTAATGTCAGTAACTGCACCAATCAATGGAGCTGTAAATAATAAAGCAACATTTGAGATGACAAGAGTCCAACTTAAATATTCAGCCGATAAAACTGAGTCAATATTAGATGCCCAAAATTGGTTATAGAAAATCGGAAAAAACGCTGCAACAACCGTTGTAGCAAAGGCAGAATTACCCAAATCATAGGATATCCATGCTTTAACTTCTTTAGATAGTTTTGAATTATTCAAGGTATTAATTTATAGGTTTATATGTATTTTATATTAAAAAATTGGTTGAAATTATAAATATTTTTGATATATTTTTTATAGGGGTAAATGTTATGGATGATAGTTCTACTTTAAAGCAAGGTTCTTACTTTGCTATTGGTATCGGCATTGTTATTTTTATATTAGGTATTGCGGCCTATTTATATTTTTAGCCTGGTGGCCAATTTAAAGATCTTCCCGATAAGAGGTGTAAATGCAAGTGAAAGACACTTTGTCCTGCTTTAGCACCGTTATTTACGACAAGTCTAAATGTTTCATCAAGCCCTAGGTCTTCAGCAATTTTTCCTGCAACTAACATCAAATGACCTAAAATCTCTTGATCTTCGTGAGTTGCATCAGATAACTTGGGTATAACTTTTTTTGGGATGATTAAAAGATGAGTTGGAGCTTGGGGACTGATATCTTTTATAACTATGGAGATGTCGTCTTCATAAAGAATATCTGCAGGAATCTCTTTATTGATAATTTTTTCAAACAGAGTTTGTGACATATCTTTTAAAAGAAGGTTCTAAAAAATCTAAAACCGATATAAAAAAGAGCAGCTGTCATTAAAATAGCTAAAAATATAATCAATAAATCTCTTAAAGTTTGAAGGAACCTTCCTTGTCTTACAGACTTAACTAGCTGAATAAGAAGATAAACCAGTGCAACACAACTTACCACCAATATAAAAACACTTAACATATTACTAACCTATAATTGATCCTGAAATTATTACTAAAAAAGCAAGTGCAGCGCCCCAAAGGGAGCAAGCAATAACATCAGCTATGTAAAATCTTACAGCTTTTAAGTCAGAAATTCCAAGTAAAAATGGAACTATAGATCTTATCGCTGGAATGAATCTACCCAGAATTACTGCATAAGATCCTCTTCTATCTAAGAATCTTTGAGCTCTTTGTATATTTTTTTCTCTTTTTTTAATAAATGAAGTACCTAAAATACTTGGCCCTAATGTTTTCCCAAAGAAAAATCCAGACATATCACCGGTATGAGAGCCTAACATGGCTACAAAAACAATTACTTGTAATGAGAGCAGATCCATATTGTAAACAAATACACATAATGAAAATAAAATAAGACTAGATACCATGAAGGAAAGAATAAAAGATTCTAGGAAAGCAAAAATAAATAAGGCTATCCATGCCAATTCATTATTAGCAGTTAGAAATGATTCGATATTATTAAACATATAAAAACAAAAAGAGATATTCTACTTCAATGTACAAAAATAATGTTGTAAATTAAAAAAATGATTGAAGAATACATTATCAACATTCCTGAAGAAAATATTGATTTACTCAGACAAAAGATTAATTTAACCAGATGGCCAGATGAAATAAATAATAAATGGTCTCACGGAACCGATATGTCTTTTCTTAAGGAACTTTCAAAGTATTGGTGTAATGAGTTTGATTGGCGAATACATGAAAGCAAGCTGAATGAAATTGGTAGCTTTCGATATACTTCAGAATCAGGTTTAAAAATTCATTTTCTTCACTCCAAATCAAAAGAAACGAATGCTATTCCTTTAGTTATGACTCATGGTTGGCCTGGTAGTGTTCAAGAGTTCATAAAAATTATTCCAATTATTCAGAAAAATTCTAATGTGCCTTTGGATATTATTTGCCCTTCTCTTCCAGGATTTGGATTTTCTGATAAGCCACAAGAAGAAGGAATGAATTCAAAAGAGATTGCAAAACTTCAACATGAGCTGATTATGGCTTTAGGTTATAAAAAATATATTGTTCAAGGTGGAGATTGGGGCGCGACTATTAGCAAATGGATGGCAGAACTCTATAAAGATGCATGCATTGGAATACATTTAAATATGGTTATAGCATGGCCTCCAGCAACGGATGACCCAATGAAAAATGTTACAGAGGCTGAACAAAAACTTTTGGCTAATTATGACAAATACAAAGAGCAAGGTTTTGGCTATTATGAAATTCAAAAAACCAAGCCACAAACATTAGGATATGGTCTAAACGATTCGCCAGTCGGTTTAGCTGCCTGGATAGTTGAAAAGTTTTATGGCTGGTTTGACGGCGAAGATAACAAACTTGTTGTTTCTAATGAAGAAGTATTAGCAATTGTTTCTTTGTATTGGTTTACACAATCTATTACTTCCTCAGCAAGGTTATATAGAGAAAATGGTGATTTAGGATTTTCATTTGAAAATATTATTCAACCAATGGCCGGTGCAATTTTTAAACGGGACCTTATCGCACCGCCAAAAGTCTGGGCTGAGCAAATATATGATGTGGTTCAATGGAATATTCATGATGGTGGTCATTTTGCAGCTTTGGAAGAACCAGATACCCTATCTGAAGATATTATAAAATTTGTCACTAAGGTAGTAGGTTCTTAATATCTGTTAGTGATATAAATTTAAAGTTCTCTTTAGGAATTGTTTTTTCTCCAGTATTTTTTCCATCTTGAACAACCATCATTCCATCTGGAAAGTCTGCATTTAAATAAAGATTAACAATCTCAATTCCATCGGTATCACTTACTTGGTCTATATATTTGCTGCCCCCTATTTTAAAAGAATTGATAAATTTATGAGGTCTATTTCTTTCATAGATATTAAATGTACTATTACCCTGTGATGATGCAATTAAGTACCCTTTATTATTTTGCTGCTTAAGAATAGCTAAACCTTCGGGATCACCAACGATATAACCATTTCTATCATCAATAATAAATTCATCATCAAGAGTTAATATGGTTGTAAGTTCGTACGATCTTAAAACACCTTTTTTATTTTCCTCTGATATAAATAAAAGATTGTTCTCATCATCAAATACACATCCTTCAGATTCATAAGCATCACTGTTATTAAATGTTCTTAAAAGATTCAACTTCCTATCATTAAAGATCCAAAGCTGTACTCCAGATCCTTTTGCTTCAGTAACAAATACAATTAATTCATTAGCTTGGGAAATTCCAGCACAAGCTCCATAAGCTAAAAAATTTGTGTCACCTGAAAAATCTGGTTTTTCCCTCAAGGAAAATTTTCCTTCTTTAGATGCTATATCAAGATCAATATCTTCATATACCCATAAGTTAATAGTATTGTTGGATGTATCTGTTGCAAATACATACGTCTTATTATCAATAGATCTTAGATCTATATTATTCATACTCCCAGATTTAGAAAAACCTAAAATATTTCCATCTAAGTCATATGAGTAGATACCATTGTATTTATCAGTTCCAAATACTATTGAGTTTTTAATATCAGCTGTATTTATCCAAATTGCAGGATCATCTGCATTGCCATCCATCTTGACTTGTGGAGTCTCTTTTATTGCATGGATAGTATTGATGTTTGAAGCATTCAAATATGAATTAGAGTTAAATATTAAAAGAAAGAGAATTAATACAAATTGTGACCTTGTTCTCATTTCCAATTTAATTAGATTGATTTAACCAATTAAGCATATAAGCATGAGCAGCTCTATTAGCTTCAATTTTTCCAACTTCATTTAAAAGACCACCCTCTCTTGTATTTAGGGAGAAGATTGAGATTATTATTTGAGTATAGACTCTAAAAACACCATCTTTATTAAATATTTCTGGTAGATTTATATTTTTTTCTACAAATGTTTGAACGCTTGCAGATAACTGATTAAATGATTCCTTTTGAACTGGTAAGCAGGTAGTATTCAATAAAATTAAAGCCTGAGCTGCTTTTGATTCTACAAAAAAATTATGCAGTATTTCGACCGATCTCAATACAACAACTGATAGTTCTTGAGAATTTATATTATCAATATTATCAATAAAATCTTTATTGCATTCTAAAAGATATTTCGAAACTAATGCTGATTTGATAGAGTCAGGTGTTTGAAAAAATTTATATGTTGAAGTCCGTTTTAATCCAGAAAGTTTAGAAATATTAGCAATAGTAATAGCATCAATATTTTCTTCAAGAAGAATAGTTTCTGCAGTCTCTAAAATAGTTTCTATTCTCTTCTTGCTTCTTTCTTGTTTAGGTGGTGAATCCATATATTAATTATGGACAAATGTTGAAAAAAGTAAATCAGTTAAATAATAAAAAGGATGTTAATGCACACTTTTTATTTATTTAAATTTAACTTAAAACTTATACTCAAAGCCTACTGAAAGATAGTCAACATTTTTAGCTTTGTTACTATTTTCTCTATTAGAAAGATGAATAAATATTTTTGATACATCGGAAGTCTTGTGTGTATAACCATATGAATTTTGCTTACCAGACTCAAGCTTTATATCAGAACTAGAAGTTTGCATATATAGACTTCCTTTATTTGAAACTTTCTTTTTAAGACTAGCAACATGACCAGATTCAGAAATACCAGTAGATAACTTTTTTGTTGTTTGATACAAAAGACCCACATCAACTCCAATTGATTTCATTGAAAATGTAGATGCGACTCTTTTATTGTCATAGCCTTTAGCATTAGAATCTGAGGCAAGAGCTAATTTTATTGACCCATTTGAATAATCAAGTGCATATGATTCAAAGGATCCTGTGGTTTGACTTACTGAGTTTAATGTTACTTTAAGTCCTTCAATTATTTCTGGGCTTGTATAACCAACAAAACTATTCATTCTATTTTCACCTTGAAAAAGATATTTAATGTCAGCTCTGGTGTCATTAAACAAATCAACTTTTAATTGAGAAAGTTTCAACGCTGTATCATGTGTACCAGTAAAAAGTTTTCCAAGACTAGTCTCTATTGCTATAAAAGTATTTCTTTCCTTAAAAACTTTTTCTCCATCTGCTTTGCCATCAGTTGGATCAATCTCATTTTCAATTTGATAAGAAATATTGATTCCTTCAATTAACTTAAATTTTCCTTTTACACCAAGCCTTGATGCATTGTTTTCAAATCCAGTATCATGGACAGAGCTTTTTTTTGCGTTCTCATAGCTTGCATTTATCTTTCCATAGAAATCAGGTTCTGCAATCAAATGTGATGAAGTAAATATAAATAGTGTAAACGAAGATTTTAATAAATAATCTTTCATTTCTTAAACTCCAAAAAAGAACTTCAGTAAATAAAAGAATAAAACTGTTAATGTTGCTCCAGCTGGGATTGTGACTATCCATGAAAGAATTATTCTTCCAATAGAACCAAGATCTAAATGAGAGACGCCTTTAGCCAAGCCAACACCTATAACAGCTCCAACCAATGTATGTGTTGTAGATATTGGAAATCCAATATAAGTTGCGGCAACAACTGTTGATGCTGCAGCCATTTCAGCTGAAAAACCTAAGCTAGGAGTTAGATGAGTAATTTTTGTACCAACAGTCTTAATCACTCTTCCACCAAGCATGGCTAGCCCAAATACAATACCAACACCACCAATTAAAAGAACCCAAGGACTTACAGCTGCTTTTGCTCCAATAGCTCCTTCAGAAGCAACGCTAATTATTGCTGACATAGGACCAATTGCATTAGCAACATCATTAGATCCATGAGCAAATGCCATTGCAGAAGCAGTAACAATCATAAGGACAGCAAAGGCTGACTCAACTCCGTACTCCCTGATTTTATCTTTATTAACATTTAATAAAATTGCTGTAACAATTGCTACTATTAAACCAATTACTGCAGCACCTATTAAAGTTCCAGTATTTGTTCCAACTAACCATAATACCCAATCACTTAAATCTTCTTTGTTATCTTTTATGACATACTTTAAACCTTTGTTTATTGTTACAAGTGCAATTGTAAAACCAGTAAAAAAACTATAAAAAGGTATAAATGATAATGCCGCTTGAGAGGGATCTCTTCTATCTAAGATTAATTTTTTTGCACTAAGGAATATACAAAATGCTAAAGTTCCAGCAATAGCAGGCGAAGTAACCCAGCTTGCAGCTATAAGCCCAACTTTTCCCCATGAAACTGCACTAAAACCAAGTGAAATAATTACGAAACCAACAATAGAGCCAACAATTGAGTGAGTCGTTGAAACTGGCCAACCTTTAATGCTCGCTATAAGTAACCAAGTGGCTGCCGCAAATAATGCTGACATCATTCCGATTATAAAAATATTTTCATTTCCAGAATATAAGCCTGGGTCGACGATTCCTTTTCGAATTGTAGAGGTTACCTCTCCACCCGCTAAATATGCTCCAAGAAATTCAAATATTGCAGCAATAAATATTGCTTGTGTAAATGTTATTGCTTTACTACCAACCGATGTTCCCATCGCGTTAGCAACATCGTTTGCACCAATGCCAAATGCCATAAAAAAACCAGCAAAGGCTGCAATTAATAATACTATTGTTGGGTCTAAAAATAAGTTTTCCATAATTATTTAAGTTTTATTAAAATTACTTGAATATTAAATGGTCTCAACGTGACAAATATGTTACTAAAATGAAAATTTTATGAAATATATTGTGAATTTCTAACAAATGTTGCATAAAAACATTTTATAAGAGGAATAATTAGTTTTTGAATAGTAATATATGTCATATCAATTTATAAACAATCAATTATGAGTCTCATCTCCCTAGATCAAAGTGAATACAAAAGCCTAGATGCTAAATCGTATGACCGTGAGAAAAGAAGATTAAGAATTGAATTATTAAAGCTTCAAGAAGATGTCATTAAGAATAATCGGAAATTATGCATTATTTTTGAAGGGAGAGACACAGCTGGTAAGAGCACTGCTATAAGATTTTTTTCTGAATATTTAAGGCCACAACACTTTAACTATGTTCAACTTGGTATTCCAACTAAGTGGGAGTCTTCCCATTGGTTTCAAAGATGGAAAAAAACATTACCTAAAAGCGGTGAAATCTCATTTCTTGATAGATCATGGTATACACGAGCTATAACAGAACCAATTATGGGTTATTGCACAGAAAATCAATATAGATCTTTTATGAAACGGGTGAACAACTGGGAGGAGGAACAAACACAGCAAGGAGTTGAGCTTACAAAATTCTATTTTTCTTTATCAAGAGATCAACAACAAATAAGAATGAAAGCAAGAAAGAATTCAGAACTCAAGTATTGGAAGTTATCTAAAAATGATGAAAAAATTATAACTAAATGGAATGCCTTTACTCTATACAAAGAACAGATGTTTGATAGAACAAGTTCTAAAAAAAATCCATGGATCTCAATTAATTCTAATAATAAAATGATCGCACGGCTAACATCATTGAGATATTTACTTATCAAAACAGAGTATGAAGGTAAAAAAATACTCAAACCCACTAAATGGTCAAAGTCTTTAAATAATTATTCTTTAGATTTAGAGGGCACAAACTTTGAAAATCTATCTTACGAACAATTTATTGTTCTAAGCAAATATACTGATTCATGAAGATTGCTTCAATTGATATAGGTACTAACGCGATTAAATCTAAAATATTTGAAACAAGCCCCTCATCTATAAGTTTTATAGGAGGTATTCGGTCGCCTATCAGACTTGGAGAAGAAGTTTTTAAAAATGGATACCTTTCAGATGCTAAGCTTAAAGAGTTAGTAAAAACAATCAAAAAATATCAAAAAACTTTTAGAAATGAAGGAATTGAATTATATGAAATAGTTGCGACTAGCGCCTTTCGAAATAGTAATAATTCTGAAGATGCTAGACGATATCTAGAAAATAAAATAAATCATCCAGTAAGAATAATTTCTGGTCTAGAGGAAGCAAAGTTAATTAGCTATCATCCAAAAGCTCAATCGAATATCAATAAGATATATGTCGATGTTGGGGGCGGTAGTACTGAATGTTATATTTATGAAAATGGTAAACATTCAATTCAATCTTTTCAATTAGGTGCTGTGCGCTTAATGCTAAAAAAAGATAATAAATCTGAATGGAAAAGAATGAATAAATGGCTTGCTGAGCAAGAAAATATTGATACGTTAATTGGTTTAGGAGGAAATATAAAAGCGTTTTTGAATATAAATAAATCTAAAAAAATGTCCTCAAAAGAATTCATTAAAAATGCTAAGAATCTAAAAGGTTTAAATATTGATGAAAAAATACAGAAATATAATTTTTCTGAGGAACGTGCTGATGTTATTGATTATGCAATGATAATATTCGAGAGAATTATTAACCAATTAAAAATTAAAGAAATTCGATCAACTAAATGGGGTGTTTCAGATTCAATTGCTGTAAAAACATTTAATGAGCTTTATTCAAAAAAAATATCAATTTATAAAGACTAATTAAAATAAAGGATAGTTTGAGATTGATTATCAATTTTAGTGTATTCAACTATTTTTAAGTTCATATTTAATTTGGCTGAAACTTCATCTGAAATAGCTATTGAATCTTGTAAGTTTTTTGTTAAAAAGTTTATCTTTAGATAATCTTCCTCTTCAAGAACCTCACTATTAATAACAAGATTTGATTTTTCATTTTGTAAAAAGGAACTTATATCAGTGATATTTAGTTTTGAATTTACAAGAGATTGATTAAGGACTTCGATCTTAGCAACAACATATTCATAGTCATTTTTTACTTTTGCTAATTGTTTGTTAGATGAATTGACAGAACTAATTAGATTACTTGAAATTGAAAATATAAAAAAAATTAATATTGCAGCTAAGGCTAAAAAAATTAAATATTTTTCTCTTTTATTAAGATTATTTATAAAATTATTCATTGTTTAAATTCAATTTTAATTGACCCAGAGGAAAGGTTATTTGTAAAAGTAATATCTTCATTTATAACCGCTACATCAAATCTCTTCGCAATTCCTTTTATTAAGCTGTATTGCATTTCAGGCATGTTGTTAATGTTTAGAATAGCTGAATTGGTTGCAAAATCTATTTCAACTTTATCAATAAATTTATCACCTAGTACAATTAAAAACTCTAGATTTGAAAAATTTGATACATTATTTTGTGGATTATAGGCAACAGGAACCTGCTGTATTAATTGATCTATTTGTATTTTTGGCGTTACTACCCTTTTGGTATTTTTATCAATTAGTTTAAATAGTTTGAAAGTTTCATCTTTATAGGTATTTATGTAGTTATTATTAATTGCTACTAATGAATATGGTAAAGCAAATACAGAAATTAAAAGAAAAGTGCATATGTACATCTCAGTTTTTGAAAAATTTAATTTTTTTAAAATGCTTTTAATTGAGATATTAAATTTAAATAGATTGGGTAAAGCGCTGACATCTTGTTCAATAAAGCTCTTAATATTAAATACTGAATCAGTTTTATGATTTTGGAATAGTTTTTGGATTTCACTATTTTTAATTGAAATAACTGGATTAAAATCTGGGTATGTATTTTTTAAAATATGTATGTATTGTTCTAGAGAATCTTTGTTTATTGAGGTACCGGTTCCATCTGATAATGCTATTAAGAATTTGTTATTAAATTCAGTAATAGAATCTGAGTTAGCTTTATTATTTAAAAAATAATCTGGAAGTAATATAGTTTTACACTTTAATGAACTTAAGGATTCGTTTAACGTTTGAAAAATTAACTTATCCATAACAAAACCAATGTTGTTTATAAGAAAGAATTCATTATCAGAAACATCGTTGACTATATTGCCCTCAATTTCAGCTATGAAGTTAGCTAAATTATTTTGAGAAGAAAGAGTTTTATTTTGTTTAAATATATAACTACTTATTAAATTTGAGGGTATTAAGTAAATTAGCATATCGTCATGAGTAAGAGATTCAAACTCACTGAAATTATTGAAAATATTGGATTTTTTATAGTTATCCTCATCTTTGTGAAATATTCCACAATTTAGATCTGAGCTAGTAGGATAAGTAAGATATGTTTTCATTAAATACCATTATAAATTCTTGAGGCAATATAGCCATTTTTATTACCTTCATAAATTATGATGCTTTTTGAGGATGCTGAAAAATCATCAGATTGAATTTGTGTATTTAGTTCAAATATATTGGAAGTAAATTTCACTGTTCCATTTGTAAGACTAAAATCTAAATCTGGAAATGCTTTTTTAAGATTGTCTACATTATCAAAACCCTCATCAGGGATATTATCAATTATATAATTAGCATCTTTTAGATCTATGTTTGGATACATTGAATTTAGTAAATAATTATGTTGTTTTGAGAGTGTATTTATATTGAAAGATAAATTTGATGTTATTGGTATTGCACAAAAATTATCTTTGATTAAGTTCCAATTAATTTCCTTTATTGAGGGAATCGTCTTGAGTTCATCTATAGAAACTAATAAGCGCATGCCGCTATACTCTCTTGGACTATGCAAGGGACCAGAATAAAAATAGTCCTCTAATCCATTTGCTCTTGGATTTGAATCCTTGTCTATCCAGTCAATTATTTGGTCTATCATCTCATTGATCATGTTCTCTTCAATATCCAAAGATGTCATTAATTCTTTAAAGGCTTTGGTGGTTTTGGTGTTTTCAAAATAATTCCCATCATTTAATAAAACAATAGAATTAATATTAAAACAATTAGAGGCATCGGTTATCTTTCCTATAACCTCTGATTTATCAGAATCAAAATTAAAACTATTTTTTAGAATTGGATTATTTTTTGATAGTTTATTGGAGTTAAATCTAAGTTCATTGCTAATTACCTTATAAGACAAAGATTCAATATTTCTAAAGGAATTTAAAGATATAGATTGAAATTCAATAAATTGAGCTCTTTTTAATGAAAGAAGATATTTGTTTCCAAAAATTACAGCTACAGAGGATAGAAGCAGCACTATCAATAGGATTGAAATTAAAACGACTCCTTTATCTCTAAAATACATAATCAATATTTGGTTCGATGATCCAGGTATATTCTTTTCCATTTTTTTCAAATTCAAACCTTATCAAGGTTGGAATTTTTTTTTCTGTATTGGAATTTATTGGCCATTTAGGATGCCACTGACGTTCATGCAGAAATTCTATATTCATTCTAGAGACATCTGATATTAATTCAGTATCAAAATATTCATCGATATTATAGGGATTTGCCGAATAAAACTGTTTTCTCTTAAATGTGCCTTCTTCAAGAATATATTCAATTCTCTTTATAGGTGAAGTCTCGTTAGAAATGGATTTTATTCTTGTATTAAATAAAATCTTATTATCGATATTACTACCTATCATTACTCCATTTAAAAAATTTCCATAATTATCTCTTAAGGGAACATTGATAGCCTGTCTTATGTCTCTTTTAATAATGATAGATGAAAAATTTAAGCTCCTAGCCGAGTGGAGTCTTTGACTTACTGTTCTTTCTATATCTAATGATGATTGAAGAATGCTTGATGAAATAACAGTTATCAAAGATAGAATAACCAAGGAAACAAGAACTTCGATTAGAGTAAATCCCCTATTCATTATTTATAAATCCTTTAATTGAATACACATACTTTTCTTGATCAGCTAACCTTATTAAGATTTCATATTCATAATAATCATTAGTTGGACCATTTTTAATGGATTCATTCCAGTACCATCTCTCACCACCCATAATCATTTCACCGTTTCTTACAACTGGCTTTTTAGGCTTTTCAACTGTATTGATTAAAGCAATTCGATTATTAGCAACTTCTTTTGCTAAATATCTTTGTTCAAGTTCAAATGATGATGTTGCTGTAGAAATAATTAAGTTGTAAATGGTTATAACAGAAACGCTTAATATAAATAAAGAAACAACAACTTCTATTAAGCTAAACCCTCGTTTAAATTGATTAGTAATCAATAATCTCATTATAAATTTTTCCATTATTTTTAATAACTAAACGATGAATATAATCTTCAAAATATATATCGATTTCACCACCAGAAATTTCTCCAGAGGGATAGAATAAAATTAATGGTGACTCTAATTTATTTTTATCTAAATCAATTTTAATGCCATCTAAATATGTAAATGTTTTACTTAGTGATGAAGAATCTTCCCAAATAGAATTATCAAGATTGCTTATTTTTTTTTCTACACCATTCTCAGATACAAAGGTTGCGTATTGATTTGTGCTATTAAAATACCAAGCAACAATATTTCCTGAAACTATACTTTCTTCAGCTAGGAATCTTGAATATTCTTCTACTGAATTTGTTTGCTTTTCAATTGAACTAACTGTGTTAAAGCTTAGCGTAATCAAAGTAGTTGAAATACCGATAATTAGTAAAACTACCAACAATTCAATTAACGTAAAACCTTTAAATATTTTTTTATTCTTGCATCCAATTACCAACATCAGCGTCCTCACCAGAACCACCCTCTAAGCCATCAGCTCCCAGGGTGTATAAGTCATATTTAGCAGTTCTTCTTGATGGATACTCATATATATATTCTCTTCCCCAAGGATCTTTAGGAAGTGAGGATATGTAGCCGCTTTCTGGATATAAAAATGGATTCTTTAATTCAGAATGAGGTTTAACCAATGCATCAAGTCCTTGAGAGGTAGATGGATAAGTAAGTTCATTGAATCTATAAAGCTCTAATGCTTTATTAGTATTAGCCATATCAGCACGTATTTTTTCAAAATTAGCTCTTTGAAAAACAGGATCAATGCTGACAGCAACTATTGTGGCAAGAATACCTAATATGACTAAAACAGCCATAAGTTCAATAAGGGTGAATCCTTTATTCCTATTTTTATTTAATATTTTCATATCGCTAATGTATTCATTTGCATTATAGGTATAAGTATAGCTAGAACAATCATCATAATAAAACCGCCCATAAAAATAATTACAATTGGCTCAAGAAGAGATAAAAAAATTGATCTTTTACTCTCAATTTCTGATTTCATGAATTGTGCAACTTTATTAAACATTTTTACTAAATTACCTGATCTGTATCCACTAGATACAAGTTGAATGAAAATATCCGGGAGTGCTGCATCTTGTTTGAGTGAATTAATAAAATCTTTGCCTTCCATTACATCTTTTTTTGAATTAATAATAATATTTGCTAAATATTTATTACTAAACACATTTGAACACTCTTCTAGAGCAACATCTAGGTTCGTACCTGAAGCCAATAGTAACTCCATAGTGCTTGAGAACTTTTCTAGCTCCGAATTTAGTAGAAAATTACCTAGGAATGGTAATTCAAGAATTTTTTTATGTGCTTTAATTTTATTGTTTACAGTTTTTGTATAATTTTTATAGAGCAGATATAAACCAATACCACTTAAAATAATAACTATAGTTATAGGAATAATATTACTAGAGATACCTAGTAAAATTTTTGTTATAAGTGGTAGTTCAGCTCCAGCCTTAATAAACTGATTTACTACCTGAGGTAGGACAAATACCAATAAAGACATTATTACAATGATTGAAAATGCTACTAATATTAATGGGTAAGTTAAAGCTGAAAGAACTTTTTGTCTGATAGAAGCACTTTCTTCAAGATAGTCTGCTAATCTTGAAAAAACAACATCTAAATTTCCTGACGAATCTCCAGCTGTGACCATTGATATATAAGTATCTGAAAATAGACTGGGGAATTTCTTCATAGAATTACCAAGTCTTTTTCCTTGAACAATATCTTCCTTAAGGCTAAATAGTACATATATAAGGTCTTTATTTTTTAATTGCTTTGTTGTTATTTCAAGTGCATCAACAATAGGAGTATTTGCATCCAGCAATGTTGATAATTGCCTTGTCATAATCACAATATCTTTATTTTTTACTTTTAATGATTTTGTTATATCTTTTGATTCGGTAATTTTTAAAGGTGTTAATTGGAGGTCTTTAACTAATCTTCGAGCCTCTCTTTCTGAATTTGCACTAAGAATGCCCTTCTTTTTTATACCTGCCTCATTTATTGCTGTATAACTAAATGCTGGCATCTTCTTTAATATTGTTAACTCTCATAATTTCTTCACAAGATGTAACACCATCTAAAATCAAATCAACTGAAGCTTGATCGATAGACTTGTTTTCGTTAAAGACATAATCTGATATTTCATTTTCTGAGGCATTGTTGTGGATCAGATCCTTAAGTTTTTTGTCTACTTGAACACATTCGGCTATTGCAATTCTTCCCTGATAGCCTGTTCCATTACAAGCATTACATCCATTTGGAGTATAAACAGTTGAATTTTTACTTATTTTAAAATTTTTAACTGATTCAGCTGATGGCTTATTTTCAATTTTACAAGACGAACATAGGCGCCTTACTAATCTTTGCGAAATAATAGTTCGTAAACTTGATGCTAATAGAAAGGATTCAATTCCCATATCTCTTAATCGCGTGATAGCTGCAACAGAGCTATTTGTATGAACAGTTGATAAAACAAGATGGCCAGTTAAACTCGATTGAATACCTATTTGAGCTGTTTCAACATCTCTCATCTCTCCTACCATTACAACATCAGGATCTTGTCTTAGTATAGCTCTTAGACCCTTTGCAAAAGTATATCCAGTTTTTGGATTAACTTGAGTCTGTCCAATGCCATCTAAGGTATATTCAATAGGATCTTCAACAGTGAGGATATTTTGAGATGAATCACTTAAATATCTAAGGCCAGCATACAGAGTTGTCGTCTTTCCTGATCCTGTTGGACCAGTGAATAGAATTATTCCCTCAGGGTCTTTTAATGAAGTCTTATAGTTTGAAAGAATTTCAGATGGAAGTCCTAAATCATCGATATTAATTTGTGCAGATTGTTTATCCAACAGCCTAAGAACAATTCTCTCACCGTAAGATGATGGAAGTGTTGAAACTCTCACATCTACATTTTTATCTCCGAGCGACAGCGAGACCCTTCCATCTTGTGGTAATCGTCTTTCTGATATATCTAAACCTGAAATAATCTTAATTCTAGAAATTAATATTGATGCAATTTTACTATCCTGCTTAAGGATCTCTTTTAAAATACCATCTACTCTAAAACGTATTTTTATGTGGTTTTCATATGGTTCAAAGTGTATGTCAGATGCTCTACTCTTTATAGCCTGGCTTATAATTCCATTAATTAATTTAATTATAGGCGCATCATTATTGCCGCTTAATAAATCTTCTGTTGCATTTATACTTCCTGCAAAATCTTTAAGATCAAATTCGTCTGAAAGCTCTTCTGAAAGATTGGTATTGTGATTGGTTGAGGAAAAAGAACTAGTAAGTATTTCATTAAATTTTTCTGTGCTGCACTGTTTAAATTCAAAATCCGAATTTAAATATCTTTGAATTTCTTTATATATGTCTAAAGTTAATTCATATGGTGATGTTGCAACATAACCATTGGTTGTTTCAGAAACTATAACTTCATTTTCTTTTACGAAATCATATGGGAGAACATCTGATTTAATGCTTTCAACTTCAGCCATAATTAATCGGCCTTTTTTGTAAGATCAATGATATCTAGATTCTTGTCTATTTCTTTTTGGGCTTTTATAAAATTATATTTTTCTAAAGAGATTTCTTGAGCGCTATTGGAATCA
>CABYCI010000003.1 GCA_902517425.1 uncultured SAR86 cluster bacterium
CCACAAAAAATTACTACAGCGTAGTCGAAGATTATTGTGGGCACGGAATTGGGAGTGTCTATCATGAAGAGCCTCAAGTACTTCATTATGGAAAATCTGGAACAGGCACTCAACTTAAAAAAGGAATGTGCTTCACAATAGAGCCTATGATTAATCAAGGTACAAAATATTGTAAAACCCTAAAGGATGGATGGACGGTTGAAACAAAAGATGGTCGTAATTCTGCTCAATGGGAACACACCATTGTAGTTACTGATGATGGATGTGAGATTCTTACAAAAAGAAATAATGAATTTGAATAAAGAAATAGCTTCACTTTCTAAAAATTACTTAAAAAACTTCCCAGAAATTTATAAAAATCCATCAAAAGTAAATAATTATCTTAAAAAACATTCAGACAATATCGAAAACGATATCAAAGATAAATTTGTTGAGCTTAATCTTGATAATAATTTTGCAATTTATGCCAATGGTGGTTTTGGAAGACAAGAGATGTTCCCAAATTCCGATATCGATCTATCAATAATTGAAATTGGCCGGTCTAAAAATTTTAATGATTTAGAGAATTTTATTTCTTTCATGTGGGATCAAGGTTACAAGGTTGGTCATTCGGTAAGATCAATCAGTGATATTAAAAATATATCGAAAAAAGACCTTAAGGAATTCACATCATACTTAACACGAAGACCTATCATCTCAAATCAAATTATTGATAAAAAGATTACGAAAATACTTTCAAGATTATGGAGTAGTAATGATTTTTATAATCAAAAACTTGTAGAGCAACAAAAGCGTCATATCCAATACTATTCAACTGCATATAATCTTGAGCCTGATTTAAAAGAGTCCCCAGGAACAATGAGAGATTTTCATACGGCTTTGTGGATCCTTCAGCATTGTTATGGTCTAGATTCATTAAATGCTATCGATAATGCTAATGTTATAAGTGAGGGGTTTGAGAAAACTACTCAAGCATATAATTTTATTAAATCACTAAGATTTGCGACCAACATTACAACTCAAAAAAATAGACTAAATTTCGAAGCACAAATTGAAGTCTCCAAAAATGCAAAATTAAATAATGTAAGTTCAAAAAATTCTGTAGAAATAATGATGAAAAAGTATTATGAAAGTGCTTCTACTCTATCTTATTTTAATGAAATTATTTTTGAAAAATATGTTGAAAAATCTCAAAGTATTTTTTCAAGAAAAGTATATGGAATACATAAAAATAAAAATAAAATTGGGGTACAAAATGTTGACTTAAAAGATAATAAGAATCTTATTTTTGAGATATTTATAGAAATTGGAAAAAGTAAAGAAATAACTCTTATCAATACAGAAACAAAATCATTAATCAAAGCAAACATAGATTTAATTGATGATAATTTTAGACAAAACCCCCTTTATTCAGAGCAATTCTTAAATATATTGAGGTCAAAAAATAATCTTTCATCCATTCTAAAGACAATGAAAACATTGGGAGTACTGCAGGCATATATCCCAGAATTTGCAGAAGTAGTTGGACAGATGCAATTTGATTTATTCCATGTCTATACAGTTGATGAGCACACATTCAAGGTCGTCAGGAATATGAGACAAATGAAATTATATAAGCAAAAGGGTTTCGAGCTTGAACATGAGTTAATCAATAAAATTCCTAAAATAGAGATTCTTTATATAGCAGGAATTTTTCATGATCTTGGAAAAGGTAAAGGAGGAGATCACTCTGAAATAGGCGCAAAGACTAGTTTAAATTTTGCGAAAAGGCTTGGTATGTCTTCCACTGATGCAAATTTAATATCTTGGTTGGTTAAGAAACATTTAATTATGTCCTCTATATCTCAAAAAAAAGACATTAGCGAACCTGAAACTATTAAAGAATTTATCCAACATGTGGAACAAAATGAAAAATTAGATTACTTATATCTTCTTACTATTAATGATATTAGAGCAACAAATCCAGCTCTATGGAATGGATGGAAACATCAATTACTGAAAGATTTATATATTTTATCTAGATCAAAGATAAATCAGCAGCCTGTAATGGCCTCTTCTGAGACTGCATTGGAAAGAAAGAAAAATGTATTGATTAAATTTAATGACGAACAACGCAATATCTTAAAAAGATATTTTGATAATCTTGATAACAGTTTTTTTAATAAAAATGATACGGAATCACTTAGTTGGCAATCAGGCCTTATTATCAAAAATCAAAATAAAAATATAGTGGTTGGTTGTAAAGCTATTTTTGAGAATTTAATTAAAATATTTATAAAAGTAGAAAATTCACAGGGTCTTTTTTATAAGTTTACAAAAGTCTTAGAGCGCTCAGGCTTGGAAGTAATTGATGCTAATATTTTTTCTTCTATTGATAATAAAGTTGCAGCAAATACTTTTATTACCAAGTTCTCTCATCATGATCGAATATTAAGTAAATCTGAGCTTAAAGAATTGAAAAAAAGAATTGAAAAAAACTTTTTAGAGTTTAATGAAATTACAGACAAAAAAAATAGAATTGCTAACAAAAAAAATAGTTTCGAAAAAGTTATTAATATAACTCATTCGATTAATAAGAATAAAAAAAGAAATTTGCTTACAATTGAAACTTCAGATAGCTATGGATTGCTTGCCAAAATAGCTAAAGTATTTTTTGAAAACGATGTTTCTATATTTTCAGCAAGAATTAATACTCTTGGAGATAGAGTCGAGGACACCTTTGAAATTGAAAATTTAGATAGCTCATTAATTGAGAACAAGAAGGTAAAAAATATTGTAGCTGTTCTTAAAAAAGTGGTATAAATCCAATTTATAGAAATTATAATCAAACGATGAAAATTCGATCTAAAGGAATTGCAAACAAATCTTCAAAGGGCGAGCTGCTTGACGTTTACTTTTCCACAATAGAATTTGGAGAAAAAAAAGTAGATGCAGGCTTAATAGAAATAAAAAATAACTTTCAACAAATAATAGAAGTTGATTGGGATGAGAACGATTTAGAGAGGCCGATTGAAACTGTTTCAGATGCGTATTTAAAACTACATTTGTTATCAAATAAGTTTGTCTTACCAAATTCTATAAATCTAAATGGTTTATTTTCCAGTCTTACAAATGTTGTATGGACTAACCAGGGTCCTATTTGCGTTGATGAAATCAATGATAAATTGCATGAATCTAAAATAAATAAAAATAATTTGTATGTGAGATCTTTAGATAAGTTTCCTTGTCTTACTGATTATATTATTCCTAAAAATGTAAGAATTGCTGATGCAAGCCGGGTAAGGCTTGGAGCATATCTTAGTGAGGGAACAACAATAATGCATGAAGGTTTCGTAAATTTTAATGCTGGAACCCTTGGACCTGCGATGATTGAAGGAAGAATTTCAGCAGGGGTAACTGTTGGCAAGAACTCTGATATTGGAGGAGGTGCAAGCACAATGGGAACTTTATCTGGAGGAAATGATACAAAAATATCTATTGGAGATAATTCGCTTCTAGGAGCAAATGCTGGAATAGGAATTTCTCTTGGGGATAACTGTACAGTCGAGGCAGGCCTCTATATTACTGCTGGTACAAAAATAACAATATTTGATGATGGTGAGTCTAAATTAGTGAAAGCATCTGAAATATCTGGTATTTCTGGTATGTTGTTTCTTAGGGATTCATCAACTGGGAAAGTAATAGCGAAACCAAATAAAAAGATTTCAGATCTTAATAAAGAATTACATAAAAATGATTGAACTTCTTCAAAATTTACTAAAAATAAAATCTATATCGCCAAATGATATGGGTTGCTTTGATCTCATTGAAAAAGAATTAAAAGAACTTGGTTTTAATTGTGAAAGAATTAATTATCTCAATGTAGAAAACTTATACGCAACTACTGGAACTTCAGGAAAATTGTTTTGTTTCTTAGGTCACACAGATGTTGTGCCAACTGGGCCAGAAGACAAATGGAAATATCCGCCCTTCTCTGCCACGATTGATGGAGATATTCTTTATGGAAGAGGTACGGCAGATATGAAGGCATCAGTTGCAGCTTTTATTGAATCTGCAAAAGAATTTATTAATTCAACTGAGAAACTTAACTTTAATTTAGGAATCTTGATTACATCTAATGAAGAAGGGACTTCTAAAGATGGCTTCATAGATAGAATCATAGAAGATATGATGGAAAATAATGAAATTATTGATTTTTGTTTAGTCGGTGAACCAACCTCAAGTGAAAAAGTTGCTGATTGTGTAAGGGTTGGAAGAAGAGGATCTCTTGGAGGACACTTAAAAATATATGGTAAACAAGGTCATGTTGCATATCCAGAAAAAGTTATAAATCCAATTCTTTTATCAGGTGATTTAATTTCAAAATTAAATAATAAAATTTGGGACAATGGTAACGATGCTTTTGATCCAACAAGTTTTCAAATTTCTAATATTAGTTCAGGTACTGGAGCCCATAACGTTGTTCCAGGAGAGCTTGAGTTAACTTTTAATTTTAGATTTTCAACTGAATCTAGCGAACAAAGTCTCAAAAAGAAATTTGAGTCTATGTTAAAAGAACTGAAGTTAAATTATGACTTGGTTTGGGATTTAAATGGAAATCCATACTACACAAAAGACAATTTCTTCAAAGATATTGTTTCTAATTCAATTAAACAAATTACTGGTTATTCTCCAGAACAAAATGCAAAAGGTGGAACATCTGATGGTCGTTTTGTAGCGAAAATGGAAACTGAAATAATTGAATTAGGTCCTGTAAATCAATCAATTCATCAAATTGATGAACATGTAAAAATTAGTGAGCTATGGACTCTCAAAGATATATATACAAAAATACTAAAAAATCTTAATCAAGTTTTTTAGGTTTATCTTTTCTATTATATTTAGTTTTATCCCTATGAGTTTTTGGTTTATGAAATTTATCCATATTTTTTTTTACTGGATCTTTTTTTCCTTTAACTTGCGCCATGCATTAATTTTTTAAGTATTGGAGTAAGAACAGCTAGTAATAACCCGCATCCGATAGCGATTAAGCCAACGTCCAAATAAACATCCATAAAAGCTTGCTTTTGGATTAATGAGAATGTTCCATCACCAACATCAGCTCCTTCACTTGCAGTAGCTCGTGCAATAAGACCTGCTACATAATTTCCAGCAGCAGAAGCGCAAAACCACATCCCCATCATCATTCCAACGATTCTTTGCGGAGACAATTTTGTAACAGAAGAAAGGCCAACAGGTGATAAACATAGTTCACCAATAGTATGAAGTAAGTAGATTAATATAATCCATATCACTCCTGTTTGAATTCCTGATGAATTGCCCATGCCGAATACAAGAGCTAGAAATCCTAAACCAACAAAAATAATGCCAATTGAAAATTTTAATGGGGTTGATGGCTCCATACCTCTTTTAGCCAAGGCAATCCAAAGCATTGCAAAGAATGGTGCTAGGGTAAAAATAAATCCTGCATTTAAAGATTGAAACATTGATGCTGGAACCACCCAACCAAAGATAGATCTATCAACTCCCCTATCAGTAAGAATATTTAAAGATGAGCCTGCTTGTTCAAAGAGAGCCCAAAATATCAGTGAGAAAAGAATCAAGATACCAACAACGATTAATCTATCTCGTTCTTCCGGAGAACATTTAAATAATGCATATATAAGCCATATAGCAATGCAAATTGCGCCAAAGCCACCCAAAAGCGTACCTACAACTTCTTGATTCTGAACAAGAAACCATGATCCTAGAACCATAAAAATACCTGAAATATAAGCCCAATATTCATACGATATTCCCATGCTTGTTTCTTTATACTTTTCTGAAGGAGGTTCAGCTAGGCCCTGCAAATATTTTTGGCCCCATAAAAATATTATCAAACCGAGAAGCATTCCAACGCCTGCAGCTCCAAATCCGTATGCCCAGCCGTAAGTCTCGCCAAGATATCCACAAAGCAATGAAGCGCTAAAAGCGCCAATATTTATTCCCATATAGAAAATAGTGAATCCAGAATCTCTTCTTGGGTCACCCTCTGCATAAAGTGAGCCTACCATTGTTGATATATTTGGTTTTAAAAACCCAACTCCGGAAACAATAAGAGCCAGAGATAAATAAAAAATTTGTTGATTACTTTCAATTGCCATGCCGGTATGCCCAAGAACTAAAAGAATTGCTCCGTAGGTAACTGCTTTTTTTGACCCTAAAATTTGATCAGCAAGCATACCTCCAAAAACAGGCATAATATAAACTAGTGAAGTATATGCACCATAAATTAGATAACTTGTTGCATCTGAAAATTCCCAGTGTTTTGTTAAATATAGAATTAGGAGAGCTCTCATTCCATAATAAGAGAATCTTTCCCACATTTCTGTAGCAAAGCAAACAAATAAACCCTTGGGATGACCTAAAAAATCAGAAGTTGTATTCATAGTAATTTATTTTATTTGATAATTTAGTACTATAACAAAATGAATAACAAATCATATATCGTATTTCCATTAAAAAGAATTGCTTCAACTGTTTATGATTTATTTCTTCTTCTGGGGGTCTGGTTCGTTGTGGGCTCTTTAGCCGTTTGGATGAATGGCGGTATTGTTGAGAATAAGTGGGTTGGACCAATATTAGTTTTATCTAGTACATGGGTTTTCTATGGTTATTTCTGGATTAATGGAGGAAAAACTTTAGGTATGGCGGTATGGAATTTTGAGATATACAGCATAGAAAATCAGCCAATTAATATTAAGCAAGTATCAATAAGATATTTTCTTAATTTAATAACGTTTTTTCTTGCAGGAATACCATTATTTTACATGTATTTTTCTAAGAATAATCTTTCAATTAGTGATTATTTTTCAAAAACCTCCTACAGGAGGATTTAAATATTTCGATAGGACTTGAAACTTAAAAATATTATAAAAATTGATGGGATCAATACTCCTATGAGTACAGGAAATCCATATGAAATAAATATTCCTGTAGATAAGTCTTGGAATATCTTATAAATAAAGGCTCCTAAGACAGAAATCACAATCCTTTCACCAACATTTGAATCTCTTAGGGAAGTAAATATTAATGATCCAAAGAACAAAATTAATACCATTATTGATATTGGTTTAAAGATCGAAGTGAATAAAGCTTTGTCTAGATGTGCTTTAAATAAAACATCCTCTTTTAATGTGCTTTCTGTAAATAGCTGGCGATATATATTAATATTTTTAAGACTTAAATGATTGATATTTTTAAGAGTGATTTTTGACTGTATTGGAATTTTAAAATTTACTTCATTATTTTGAACAAAATCATCCGTAAAAATTTTATATGTTGCGTCCTCATTTAAAAATATTTTATCTCCTGATGTTTTTGCTGTATTTGATGTTGCTGAATAGACAATTTGATTATCTTTGGTTTGAATAAGTCTGACTTTAAACATTTTATTATCAATGATGTCTTCAAAACTTAAATAAGAATCTTCTGATTTAATCCAATTAAAGCTTTTATCATTAAAGGTGATTCGTTCAGATAAAAGATTTTTATTTGCCTGAGCATTTAAATATGTTTTCTTGAAAACAATTTCGTCAAAAAGTATTAATGAAAAAGCTAAAAAAATAGCCCCTATTGAACTTACTAAAATTATTTTAAAAGGTGATGCTCCAGCCGTTCTAAGAACGTTTAAGTTACCCTCTTGATGTGATAGGCCTAGAGCTATCATTACGCCAAGAAGGCAAGCTCCTTCTAAAAAATCAAGTAAGTTGTGAGGCATTGAAAGCAATACATACATAAAAATTTTAGAGATGTTAAATTGTGATGAGATATTCTCTAGCTCCGATATAAAGTTGAAAACTGAATCAAGCAATCCAAAAAAAATTAAAATAAAGAATGAAAAATATAGGGATCGTTTTATCAAATATAAATAAAATATTTTTATCATCTGATGATCCAAAAAAATATTAAAGTAATAATGATTACCAATCCAATTTTTACAAAATTACTTTTCTTAATGATATTTGTTAGTTTAGAGGTTTTATTAAAATTTGATTTAAAAATACTAAAAAGACCAAAGCATATAAAAATAGAATGTACATACCAAATATAGTTATATGTATTAACTGTATTTTCTTCGAATGACTCTCTGGCTAAAATTAATAAACTTAGATACAAAATATAAATAAATACTGCTGGCAGCAAGACAGATAATCTTCCCTGCCTTGGCTCAACCTTGGCAAAATGAACACCTAAGATAAGAAGAGTAAAAATTGTTAAGGGTATTGAAACATTCCACTGCATTGCAGATTTAGAAGATTGTGAAGAGTAGTCAAATAATTTTGAAAGGGATAATCCTGATAATTGATTTCTACTTT
The DNA here is from genome assembly GCA_902517425.1 of uncultured SAR86 cluster bacterium. Lineage (GTDB taxonomy): Bacteria > Pseudomonadota > Gammaproteobacteria > Magnimaribacterales > D2472 > SAR86A. The sequence goes on from CABYCI010000003.1 coordinate 8,358, forward strand.
TTTTTAAGGGTATCTTTAACTCACCGAATTCAGAAATAATATGAGGACTAGAATCAAATATATTCTGGTAAATTGATCCATCTTTAAAATCTAACTGAACGGTTGTGTTTGAGCTTTTTATGCTTAGCTTATCTGCAAGTACAATAGATGATAAATCTTCATCTTCTAGAAAAATAACGGCATTTTCTAGAGTACTTCCATTTTTATCTTGAGCATATATAAATCCATCACTTTCCATGAATGGAAATATATTTTTTGGTTTAATTGATTCGATTTGCTCGTCAATAGTATCAATAGAAATTAATTCTTTTGAAAGTTCTTTTGTATAGGGTGCTATAAATATGCTCAACGATAATGTTATTAAAAAAAAGATTGCTGATTGAGGTATTAAATATTTAATAAGATCATTTTGTGACAAACCTCCAGAAAGATATCCATAAATTTCTCTATCTGCGTAAAGTCTACTTAATGTAATAACTACGCCTAGAAAAAAAGATAGTGGTATGAGAAGTGTTATAAAATCAGGAAATCGTAATATTATGATCTTATAAATTAAATTTGGTTCTAGCATGCCTTGAGATGCTTGTTCAAAATAACCAACAAATCTTGAGCCAACCACTAAAAAGAAGAAGATCAAAAAAATTCCAAGTGTTGATTTAAGAACTTCGACATTCAAGCTCTTTGAAAGAATATTTCTTTTATCTATGCCTTGTGAACTATGATGCATTACAATATTTATCTTATCAGTAAATACCATAACAGGAGAACTTAAATGGCACATAAAGTTTTAAATAATATTTCATTAAAAGATGTTGCATCTTCGGGCTTATCTAAACTAAAAACAGACTTGTTAGTACTTGTTATTAACAAAAATACAAAAAATGATTCATCTTTTAAAGAGTTAAATAAAATCTCAAAAAACTATATTTCTAAAACAATATCTTCACATCTAAAAGATGCTGGTAGCAATGTTCTTCTTCCAAAAATTGATGGCATTGCAGCTGCAAACATATTGCTTGTTAATGGATTAGATTCATCAACTCCAACTCACAAATGGTTAAGCATGTATCAATCTATTGCACACAAAGGTAATAGTCTTAAGTGTAAAGATATTTCAATAATGCCAGGTAACACATATCCAACAAAAAAGGATGAGTTCTGGTTAATTGAAATGGTCGCAAAAACAGTAGAATCAAATGTGTATATTTTTTCTGAAACAAAAAATAAAACTGCTTCTAAGCCAGCGGTAAAAAAACTAACCATATTAACTTCTGGTCTTACCCCATCTGCACTGACTAAAGCAAAACTAGCTGCTAAAACTGGTTATGCTATTGGCGAAGGTGTGAACACGGCTAAATATCTTGGAGATCTTCCAGCAAATCATTGCACTCCAAAAATAATTGAGAAAAAAGTCAAAGCCATGACAAAGGATTTTCCAAAATTAAAAATTAAGTCATTTAATGAGCAACAAATGCAAAAGATGGGCATGGGATCATTCCTAAGTGTCTCCAGAGGTAGTGTGGAACCAGCAAGAATGATGGTCATTGAATACAAAGGCGGTAAGGCTAATGAAAAACCAATTGCACTAGTTGGTAAAGGCGTTACCTTTGATACTGGAGGAGTTTCAATAAAACCAAGTCCTGCTATGGATGAAATGAAATGGGATATGTGCGGTGCCGCTACTGTATTTGGAGTTATGTCTACTCTGGCAAGATTAAATGCAGATGTTAACGTAGTGGGTGTAATGGGTTGTGCTGAAAACATGTGCTCATCCACGGCAACAAAGCCTGGAGACGTTGTAACATCCATGTCAGGTCAAACTATTGAAATTCTAAATACTGATGCTGAGGGTAGATTGATTCTTGCTGATTGTCTTACCTTTGTTGGAAAATACAAACCGTCCTATGTAATTGATATGGCTACGCTTACAGGAGCTGTTGTAATTGCTTTGGGAAGACATGCTAGTGGTGTGATGAGTAATGATCAACATCTAGCAGATAAAATTATAGAAGCTGGCGAAGATTCTGGTGATAGAGCGTGGCAACTTCCATTATGGGACGAACATCAATCTTGTACAAAAACTAAATATGCTGATTTAGCGAATATTGGCGGAGGAAGAGAAGCCGGCACTATTCATGCTGCTGCTTTCTTATCAAAGTTCACCAATGATTATAAATGGGCTCATATTGATATTGCAGCTACAGCCTCATATAGTTCGCCTGTTAAGGCAGGAACAGGAAGACCTGTACCATTAATTAGCGAGTTACTTTTGAGTAAGAAATTAAAATAATTTTCTATCTCAAACAACATTATGGATAAGCAATATTACCCAGTTGAAATTGAAGAAAAATGGTCCAAGATTTGGTCTGAAAGAGTTATTTCAAACAAAGACTCTGATACTTCTTTTTCTCAAGTAATACCGCCACCAAATGTTACTGGCACTCTTCACATGGGTCATAGTTTTCAATATGCCATTATGGACTTCTATACTAGATATCACCATATGGCTGGAAAAGATGCCCATTGGCAAGTTGGTGCCGATCATGCAGGCATAGCAACACAAATGGTTGTAGAAAATAACCTTGCAAAAAAAGATATAACCAGACACGAGCTTGGAAGAGAGAAATTTCTTGATGAAGTTTGGTCTTGGAAAGATTATTCAGAAGAAAAAATTACATCTCAGATTAAAAGGCTGGGCTGCTCTGTAGATTGGAATAAATATAGGTTTACCTTGGATGATGGATGCAATGGAGCAGTTATAAAGGCCTTCGTCGAATTACACAGAAAAAATAAAATCTATAGAGGTTACAGATTGGTTAATTGGGATCCATCTCTTAAAACTGCTGTTTCAGACCTTGAGGTGGTCAGACAGGAAAAAGATGGGTTGCTTTGGCACATCAAATATCCAATTGAGGACTCAGAAGATCATGTATTAGTAGCAACAACAAGGCCTGAAACAATGTTTGGGGACATGGCAGTTGCTGTTAATCCAAATGATGATAGATATAAAAATCTTATTGGTAAGAATATCGTTCTACCCTTTGTTGGAAGAAAAATACCTATATTAGCTGATGAATATGTTGATATGGAATTTGGAACTGGTTGCCTAAAAATAACACCAGGTCATGACTTTAATGATTACGAAATAGGAAAAAAATATTCACTTCATGAAGTAAAAGGTCAGGTGAAGACCTCAGATACTGCAAGTGACTTTGAACCTATCAATATATTTAATGAAGATGCATGGTCAAACGAAAATGTACCTGAGCCATTTTCAAATCTCGATCGTTTTAAAGTTAGGAAAGCTGTATTAGAGAAACTCAAAGAACTCAATCTTTTAGAAAAAGAAGAAAAACATCGTATAAGTGTTCCAAGAGGCGAAAGATCAAATATAGTTATCGAACCTAGACTTAGCTATCAATGGTATGTAAAAACAAAAGATATGGCAGCTCGAGCAAATGATGCTGTTAACAACGGGGAGATAAAATTCCACCCTGAAAACTGGATCAAGACATATTTTAATTGGATGAATAATATTGAAGACTGGTGTATCAGTAGACAAATATGGTGGGGTCACAGAATACCTGCTTGGTACGATGAAGATAATAATGTGTATGTTGGTTACAGCGAAGAAGAAGTAAGACAGCATTATAAATTAGATGACAGAAAACTCTCACAAGATGATGACGTTCTGGATACTTGGTTTTCTTCAAGTTTATGGCCTTTTGCATCTATGGGATGGCCAGAAAAAACTGAAGATTTTGAAAAACACTTTCCAACTTCTTTGCTGGTTACTGGGTTTGATATTATATTTTTTTGGGTTGCCAGAATGATGATGATGAGCCTTGAGTTTACTGATCAAGTCCCTTTTAAAGATGTATATGTCACAGGCCTTATAAGAGATGAAAATGGACAAAAGATGTCCAAATCCAAAGGCAATGTTATAGATCCATTAGATCTAATTTATGGTATTTCCCAAGACGATCTGGTTGAAAAAAGAACATCGAATCTGATGCAAGAAGGATTAGCTCAAAAGATTGAAAAGAAAACAAGAAATCAATTTCCAAAAGGAATCGAATCATATGGAACAGATGCTCTCAGGATGACTTTTTTTTCTTTAGCAACGCATACGAAAGATATTAGTTTTGAGCTTGGCAGATTAAAGGGGTTTAGAAATTTTTGTACAAAAATATGGAACGCAGCAAGATTTATTGATGGATATCCAAATGAAGGTGAGGTTTTTGAAGCAATAAATGATCAAGATAAATGGATATACGACGAATTCAATATTGCAAAATCTCAGATTGAAAAAAACATTACTGATTACAGGTTAGATTTTGCAGTAAATGAAGTATATGAATTTTTCTGGAATAAGTTTTGTGATGTCTATATTGAAGAATGTAAAAAATCTGGTCAAACAGCAAATCTTAGACCATTGCTTAAAGAAATCTTGCATGTCCTCCATCCATTTGCTCCATTTATAACTGAAGAAATAAGCGAACTTTTATTCAAAGAAAGAATTATAAATTAGGTTCAATAAACATTTGTATGTGATCGATATTATCTTCTAGATATATCTCTCCCCTATTTTTAAATCCAAGTTGTTTATAAAAACTTAATAGTCTGTGCTGCGCTGAAATAACAATTTCATCTTGAGGATATTTATCCCACAAAAAATCTTTACCAATGTTTGTAATTTCTTTTCCTAGCTCATTACCTCTGTGACTTGCCTTTATGACAATTCTCCCCATTGATGAACCTTCATATTTAATTTTTGGTGGAAATGCTCTGAGATATCCAATTAGATTTTTATTTTTATAACATAACAAATGAAATGCATCTTGATCAGAATAATCAGCATCTATATAAGGACAATTCTGCTCAAGTACAAAAACTTCTTGTCTCAAACTCAAAATGGCATAAAGATCATCTATTGATAATTCATTAAAGCTCTTCCAAAAATAATTCATATTTTTTTTCATAATGAAATATTATATTTAACCATGTTAATTTTAATTGCATATATAATATGCAAACATTTTCGCACACAAAAAAAAATTTATGAAAACTATTTATGATTATTCTGTAAAAGATGCAAATCTTAAAGATATTTGTTTGAAAGACTATAAAGGTAAGGTATTACTCATTGTTAATGTAGCTAGTTACTGTGGATTAACATATCAATATAAAGGATTGGAAACACTTTATAAAAAATATCAACATAAGGGATTGGAGATTATAGGATTTCCTTGCAATCAATTCGCACTTCAGGAGCCTGGAACCAATAAAGAAATACAAGAATTTTGTGATACCAACTATGGAATAACTTTTAAAATTTTTAATAAAATTAATGTGAATGGTTCAAAAGCTGATCCTTTTTATGAATTTTTAAAAAATGAAAGAGTTGGTGTTGCAGGCACACCACAAATAAAATGGAATTTTACAAAGTTCTTAGCTAATAAGAATGGCGAGGTTATTGAACGCTTCAGTCCTCAGGTGGAGTCAAATGAAATTGAAGCTAGTATAAAGAAATATCTTTGATTCTATATGTCTAAACTCATTAAAACTGCATCATCAGGATTGTTGCCAGTATAGTAGTTTGATCTAATTGCATCTTTGACAAATTTATATTTTTTATAAAAATTAATTGCCTTTAGATTTTTAGACCTTACTTCAAGATAGATCTTATCTGCTCCCAAAACCTTGGATTGCTTTATGAAAGTATCCATAAGCATTTGTCCAGAGCCCCTTCTCTGCCAATCTTCTAAGACAGCTATATTTAATAAATGACTTTCTTTTTTAATCAAAGAAAAAATTAGAAATCCTATTATTTTTTTATCTTCCTTGCATACGATTGAATTATGTCCAACCTCAAATGAGGAAAAAAAATTATCTTTTGACCATGGTGATGGATTTGCTTCTAACTCAATCTTGTAAGCTTCCTCTAAGTTGGAAAAATCCATGAGAGAAATCTTAAACATATTATTAAAGACTTAACTTAGTTTTGATTTCTATCCAAAGATTTTTTTTTAGCACTTTCTTTAAACTTAACTCGTTTACAGAAGGAGCTAGAATTATGTCTTGATTGATTTGTTTGCCATCAATGATATCTCCAAAAATAATAATCAACTTAAAATTAGATAAATTTTGAATTTTTTTATTTAATTCGTTTAATGAATTGAAAGAAAGAGCATTTGATTCTTGATGGCCTTCATCACATTTTGTTGACGCAATAATTGCATTTATTAGACCTTGTTGATTTTCAACAAAGTTTTCAAAAGGTTTATCAAGCAATGCTAAAATTGATCCTTTTTTATAATAATATAAGACTTTGTTGACAGAATCAGTTGTCTTTTTTCGTAATGAATATCTTTTAATACCAATCTCTTTTAATATAAGATTAGTTTTTATTTCAGGAGTAAGCATAAGTTACATAATAACATTTAGTTTATAAACAATGGATAACCCGATAGACAAATATTCAGCTTTTAAGCCAATTGAACTAGGTAACAGAAAATGGCCTAGCCAAGTTGTAACAAAGACACCTATATGGTGTTCTGTCGACTTGCGTGATGGAAATCAGGCACTAATAGAACCAATGGGTTCTGAAAGAAAAGATAGAATGTTCGATTTGCTTTGCAGGCTTGGTTTTAAGGAGATAGAGGTTGGGTTTCCTTCTGCTTCTCAAACAGACTTCGATTTTGTTAGAAATCTTATTGAAAACAACAAAATTCCGTCGGATGTAAATATTCAGGTACTTACTCAGGCAAGAGAAGAATTAATAATAAAAACTTTTGAGTCTTTAGAAGGCTCTTCAAGGGCGATTGTGCATTTTTATAATTCAACATCTACGCTTCAGAGAAAAGTAGTTTTCAAACAAGATAAAGACGGCATAAAAAAAATTGCAACCGATGCTGCTATGCTTATCAAAAATTTAGCAGAAAAATATTCCAAAACTGATTGGAGTTTTGAATATTCTCCTGAGAGTTTCACTGGAACAGAGCTAGATTATGCCAGAGAGGTTTGTGATGAAGTTGTAGAAATCCTTAAGCCTGTTTCTAAAAATAAAATAATTATAAATCTTCCTGCTACTGTAGAAATGTCAACACCAAATATATATGGTGATCAAATCGAATGGATGAATGATAACTTAAAAAATAGAAAAGATATTTGTTTAAGTCTACATCCTCATAATGACAGAGGAACGGCAGTAGCTGCAACAGAATTTGGATTAATGGCTGGAGCAGATCGAGTTGAAGGCACACTCTTTGGAAACGGAGAAAGAACAGGAAATGTTGATGTTGTAACAGTTGCCTTGAACATGCTTACACAAGGCATTGATCCCAAATTAGATTTTTCAAATATAAATTCAGTTATGAGAGAAGTCGAATATTGCAATCAATTACCTGTGCATCCAAGACATCCTTACGCTGGAGATCTTGTTTTTACTGCATTCTCTGGATCTCACCAAGATGCTATCAAGAAAGGGTTTCAAGCTATTAAAAAATCTAATGATCCAAAGTGGCAGGTCCCATATCTTCCTATCGATCCAGCAGATTTAGGAAGAAGCTATGAGGCTGTTGTAAGAATTAACTCACAATCAGGCAAAGGAGGTGTTGCATTCCTTTTAGAAAAAGATCATGGTGTTTCTCTACCAAGAAGACTACAAATAAGTCTAAGTCAAAAAATTCAAAAGCTTGCAGAAGAGACTGGAAAAGAAATAAGCAGTTCACAAATTTGGGATATTTTTGAGACAAACTATTTAAAGCCTATAAATAATTTTTCATACATAGAACACTCTTCGACATCAAATGGGGATGCTCATTTTTTAGAACTTATTATGAATATGGAAAACGAAGAAATTAAAATCAAAGGGAATGGAAATGGCCCTATTGATTCATTTATAAATGGTTTATCAGAAAAATTAGGAATGCAAATTAAAGTTGCTGACTACCATCAATCAGCAATATCTTCTGGCTCTGATGCGAAAGCTGCTGCATATATAGAACTTGAAAAAGGAGGAAAAACTTTTTGGGGTGTTGGAATTCATCCAAACACAACAAGAGCATCTTTTGATTCTATAATTGTTGGGCTAAGCAAACTATTAAATAATTAATCAAAATTTGGTTCTCTTTTCTCAAAAAAAGCCTTAACTGCCTCCTTATTTTGAGGACTTACAGTTAATTCATTCTGGATTTCGGCTTCATTATGAAAAGTATCCCAGTAACTAACATGAAGAGACTCTTTCATTAATTTTTTTGTGTGATTTAGAGATTGGGATGACCTTTTAGCCAAAGTTTGTGCCCATTCAAGTGTTTTACTCTCTAATTCATCTAAAGGTACAACCTTATTTGCAATGCCAAACTTTAGGCATTCTTCTGCAGGTATTTTCTTTGCTTCTATCGCATATTCATAGGCTTTTGAAAACCCCATATATTTTGGTAAGTACCATGAAAGTCCACCATCTGGAACTAAGGCAATATTACTAAAAACTGACAAGATATAACTATCATCAGACATGATTCTTAGATCACAGGACATAGCAATTGCAGCTCCAATTCCTGCAGCAGGTCCAGCGATTGAGCCAATAACAGGTTTTGGCATATCAATTATATTTTTAAAAAAGGGTTTGTAGCCTCTTATAAGAGCATCTTTAGATCCTTTCCAACTGGCTCCTCTCTCGCTTAAATCAGCTCCAGCAGAGAAACCTCTTCCAGAGCCTGTTAATATCACTACTTTAATATCATCATCATTTTTGACATCTTCAGTTGCTTTCTGGAAGTCCCATACCAATTGCTCATTAACTGCATTTAAGAGTTTTGGTCTGTCCAATCTGATTATTGCTATTTTATCTTTCTTAATTAAATTGATCGTTTCTAAGTTCATGCTTGTCCTTGATTATTTTTCGAAATTAATATGCAACCATTAGCATAAGTTATTTTACCAGCAACTTCTTCTTTATCAGCCCTTGACCATTTAACTTGTGATTTTGGTCCAGGATTTGAGTGGATAAAAGTTTTCTTTATTTCTTCAATTATTTTAATACTAGGTGTCGCTATATTCGATTTCTTAATCGAATATCTTAATACATCAGAAATTATTGTATCTGGAAGTTCCTTGAGTTCTTTTAAATCAATAGAATTCCCAATCAGATGTTGATATTTTCCATGTATTAAATTCATATAATTATCATTTCTGGAACTTAAAATTGTAGAAAAATTATTTACTCTCTTTGGGAAATTATTCCACCTTTCCTCTAAGAGTGGAAAAATTTTATTTCTTAAAAAATTCCTATCAAAGTTATCGCCTAAATTTGAGTCATCTTCAATAAACTCTATTTCATTTTGATTGAGATAGTCTAGTATCTCTTTCTTAGAAGTTTCTAAAAATGGTCTAATTAGGACGCCCTTCCCGATGGATCTCTTTATTTTTGGTCCTTCCATTCCGTCTGGTCCACTGCCTCTAAGCAACCTCATAAATATAGTTTCTGCAACATCATCACTATGATGTGCTAGAAGTAATTGATCGTCATCATTTAACAAATTTTCAAAAATGTTGTATCTAGCTTTTCTTGACGCTGCTTCAATACCATCTCCATCTGATATTATTTTTACTGACTCTATTATTAAATTTATATTTAAATGAGCACACTGCTTTATGCAGTGCTTCTCCCAAAAATCTGAGTGCTTAGATAAATTATGATTGATGTGGATGGCCTTAATTTTTGCTTTTTCATTCAAATCAACAGTGGATAATAAATGTAATAATGCTGTTGAATCTGGGCCCCCGCTGTAAGCGATTAAGATATTTTTACTAAGATCAATGTATTTAGATATTAATTTATTTGTTAACAATATTTAAATCTCTATTATATTTTTACCAAAAACATCTTCTAGTGAGAAAAAGTTTTCAAGTGAAGGCTTAAATTTATATTCATCACCAATATCTATAATGGCTTCTGACTTTTCTGAAGTTACTCTCACATTTAGCCTGCATGACCCATCTGTCCAAAAATCTTTATTAAAAGAATCAAGATACTCAGAAAATTTTTCTAAAGAAACAGCTTTAGAATTACTTATATCGATTATTATCTCTTTAATTCTTTTATCTAGTTCTGAGTCAACTGTAAGAACTTCTTTAACTCTCATCCTAAACATTAGCCCTCCCAAGTCTCCAGTTCTATAATCATCTACTTCAACTGTTCCTTTTAAAGAAAGTATTTTGCCTTCTTTTAAAATATCATGGCAATTTTCTAAAATTTCACTTGAAACGATACCATCCATTGTTCCAGTTCCATCATTAAAATTAATAAAGGTTAGTGGTTTACCTTTTCTGTCTTTAATTTGTCTTACGCTATTTATTAAACAAATCAATGTTGCCGTTTTTGTTTCATTAGATAGTTCGCTTATCTTTTTAGACCTTATTTTTTTAACTTTATTTTCAATAGCAAGCACGGGATGACCTGATAAATAATAACCTAAAGATTTCTTCTCTAATTCAAGTTTTTCGGTCAATGTAAGTTCGGGAGTATTCTTATATTTCTCGTAAGGGTCAAAATCCTCTTCAATTGAAGAAAATAAATCACCGCTTTGTAAAGAAGGATTATTGCTATTACTAGCGCCATCTTTAAGCATGTCTTCAACAGATTTAATTGCGATTGTTCTTGAAGGGGCTAATACATCAAAAGCACCTGATTGCGATAAAGCTTCAAGAGATTTTTTACCACCTAGTTTAATATCAATTTTTTTTGAAAAGGTCCATAAGTCTTTAAAATTTATTTTGTCTCTTATGTTGCAAACGTGATCTATAAAAGCATCTGCAACTCCCTTAATTGCTCCTAATCCATATTCGATATCTTGATCCTTGTTTACATTGAATCTCTTTTTTGAAGTTCTTATATTAGGATTAAGGACATTGATTTTCATTCGAGAGCATTCTTGAATTAATGCATGGATTTTATCTGTATTTCCTAATTCTGATGATAAAACTGCTGCCATGAAATGCTCTGGATAGTATGTTTTAAGATAGGCTGTTTGATATGAGATAAGAGCATATGCTGCGGAATGAGATTTATTAAAACCATATTCAGCAAATTGATTTATTAAATCAAAAATTTGTTCCGCATTCTTTGATGTAATATCATTATTTTTACATCCTCTAACAAATATTTCCCTTTGTTCTTCCATCTCCTCTTTCTTCTTTTTGCCCATAGCCCTTCTTAAAATATCAGCTTGGCCCAAAGAAAATCCTGCTAATACTCTCGCAGCTTCCATTACCTGTTCCTGATAAACAATTACTCCATAGGTCTCTTCTAGAACTTCTTTTAGTAACTTATGCGGATATGTCACAGGACTTCTTCCATGCTTTCTGTCTACAAATTCGTCATGCATACCAGAATTAAGTGGTCCTGGTCTGTAAAGAGCTAATAGAGCAGTAATTTCTTCAAATTTGGTAGGTTTTAATCTTTTAATAAGATCTCTCATGCCAGAGGACTCTAGCTGGAATACAGCCATGGTTTTTCCAGATGAAAGAAATTTAAAAACTTTTTCATCATCTAGTGGGATTTTATCAAGATTAAGTTTTTCAGTATCTAGATTCTTGTTTATCGATTTAACAGCTCTATCAATAACTGTTAATGTTCTCAACCCTAGAAAATCAAATTTTACCAACCCAATCTTCTCTACATCATCTTTATCATACTGAGTCATAACTGAACTAGAGGATCGATCGACATATACAGGACAAAAATCAGATATGCTGCCTGGAGCAATGACTACTCCTCCAGCATGCTTTCCTACATTTCTAGCAATACCTTCAAGCTTATACGAAAGATTTACAATTTCTCTTACCTCATCATCATTTTTAATACTTTGGGCAAATAAAGGTTGTTCTTCCTTTGCTCTATCCAATGTCATACCAGGTGCGAATGGAATCATTTTTGAAATTCTATCGCCTAAAGCATATGGCTTTCCTAATGCTCTTGCCACATCTCTTACAACTGCTCTCGCCGCCATTGTTCCAAAGGTTGCGATCTGCGAAACAGCACCTTCACCATATTTCTTACTTACATAATCTATAACTAGGTCTCTTTTTTCCATACAAAAATCAATATCAAAATCAGGCATTGAAAGTCTTTCAGGATTTAAAAACCTCTCGAAGAGAAGTCCGTGATCAATAGGATCTAAAGTAGTAATACCTAAGGCATATGCTACTAGAGAGCCAGCTCCAGAACCCCTGCCTGGTCCAACAGGAACATCATTATTTTTTGACCATTCTATGAAGTCATAAACGATAAGAAAATAACTAGAAAAACCCATGTTCTTAATTTGATTAAGCTCATAGTTTAATCTTGATTTATATTCCTCTTGTTGTTCTTTTTTAAAATTTTCAATATATCCTTTCAATCTTTTATTTGAAAGTTCTTCAAGATAAGTATCAAAATTATGTTCTTTTGGTACTGGATACTCTGGAAGAAAGTATTCTTTTGTATCAAACGATACATTGCATTTTTTTGATATCTCATTTGTATTATCTATTGAAGAAATACAGTCCTTAAATAAATCCTCCATTTGTTCAGAAGATTTGAAATACTGTTGTTCTGAGAATATTTTTTCTCTATTAGGATCATTTAACGTTTTTGAAGTATTAATGCAAACCTTTGTTTCATGAACTTCATAATCATCTTGATTTGCAAAGAGCACATCATTCGTTGCAACTAATGGTATTCCTTTTTCTACTGCTAAAGGAAGTATATTTTTAAAATACTCAACTTCATCTGGTCTATTTGTCCTTTGGACTTCTAATACAAAATCATCTTTGAAATATTTTGTGAAACTATCAATTATCCTTGTTGCATCAGAAACATTGTTTCTTTTAAGGCATTCAAATATATGGCTATCTTTTCCTCCTGATATGGCAACTATGTCGTTTTTTAGTTCAATTAATTCATTAAAACTAATTACGGGGGATGTAAAAGAAGAATTATTATGCGCGTTAGAAATAACTTTCATTAAATTTTTGTGCCCTTCATTTGTTTTTGCTAAACATAAGAGTTCATGCGAATTTTCATCATTTTCAAAAATTAATTTTATTGAAGCCCCGGATATAGGTTTGATTCCAGCTGCTTCACATTTATTAAAAAACTTTACAAGACCAAACATATTTGATTTGTCTGTCAAAGCAACAGATGGGATAGAGTTTGTAGAAGCACTTTCTACAATTTGATCAATAGTTAATAAGCCTTGGCTGATGCTATATTCTGAAGAGACTCTTAAATGAGAAAAAACACCACTCATTGATTAATGACGCCCTTAAAACTTTTTCTGTGAATTTCACAATGACCATTAATTTTTAGAAGTCTTAAGTGCTCAGCAGTGCCATAACCTTTATTATTAATAAAATCATAATTAGGGAATTTTGAGTTGTATTCGATCATTAAATTATCTCTGTAAACCTTAGCAATTATAGAAGCTGCACTAATCTCAGCCTTTAAAGCATCTCCACCAATAATTGCCCTCATAGGGATATTTAGATCTGGTTTATGTATACCATCAACTAAAACCAATGTAGGCTTTACTGGTAAGTTTAGTATAGCTCTTTTCATTGCTAGTAAAGAAGCTTTAAGAATATTAATTTCATCTATTTGAATATTATCTACGATGCCGTATCCAAAATAAGAATTTTGAATTATTAATTTAGCTAAAGAAGATCTTTTATTATGTGATAATTTTTTTGAATCTTTTAAACCAGAGATTTTTCTTTTTAATACAACTGCTGCAGCAACAACAGGACCAGCTAAACAACCTCTTCCAACTTCATCAGTTCCTGCTATTAAATTACTTTTCAGATTAATGTTAATTCTCTCGCTGCATCTGAATACCCTCTTCCTTTAAGCATCTCTTTTAATGATTCAGCAATTGTTTCAGAGTTTTCTTTTAGTAACAAAGTTTCTTTAATAGCATTCTTTATGTTTTTTTTATTAAAATCATTTTGTAATAATTCAACAAAATATCGATTATCGAGAAGCAAATTAGGTAGTCCGATATTATCTACTTTGAGCATGCGAGATATTATTGAATAGTTTATAAAATTTGTTTTATAGCAAATGATTGGGGAGCAACCAAGAACTGCCGATTCTAATGAAGCTGTGCCAGATGTGACAATGGACAACTCTGAAATAGATAGAAATTCTCGCATTGAATTTTCTTTAATTAATACAGGTAGGTTGCTCTCATGAAATGATTTTTTTAAAACTTCCATTAATTTTTTATCAGCTGCAGGTATTAGATACAGATACTCGTTATTCTCTTGGGAATGCTCCTTAATAAATTCTTTATATACTGGTAGCATGTCTTGTAGCTCAGATGGCCTGCTTCCAGGAAGCACCGAAAGGTATTTTTTATCTTCATCTAAGTTATATTTTTTAAGTACATCAACCCTATCAATTTTATTGAGTTTAGAAAACGGATGTCCCAAATGAAAACTTTTATGTCCCTCTTTCTTATAGAAATTATCTTCAAAGTTAAATAAGCATAATGTTAAATCTATGTTTGCCTGAATTGATTTGATTCTATTTTGTCTCCAGCCCCATACTGAAGGACTCACAACTTGGATATTTTTATTTATATTTTTCTTTTTTAAAGCCTTGTGAATTCCCATATTAAAATCTGGCGAATCAATTCCAATAAAAAGATCAATTTTTTTATTGATAAAGGTCTCAATTAAAGAATTTCTTAAATTTTTAAGCTTTCTGTAATTCATTAGGGGTTGGACAAAGCCCATTACATTTATTTCAGAGAAATTAAACTCTGAATTTACGCCTAGTTCTTCAAGTTTAGGTCCGCCTACACCATAAAGATTAACTTCAGAATTTTTTTTAATTTCATTGATTAAGCCAGCGCCTAACCTATCACCTGAATGCTCGCCACAAACCACTCCAATATTTAAAGGTCTGTTAATCGGCACTTATCTTAAAATCCCTCTCTCAGAAACTTCTATAGATTTAATAAAAGAACTTAAATAAGGGTCATCATTTTCATTTAGAGCTTTAATTTGGTTAATAGCTTGATCTATTTTTAATTGTTTTCTATAGACCAGCTTATAAGCTTTTTTAATTAAGCTAATGGAGCTATCTGGTATATTGTTTCTTGTCATTCCAACTGAATTAAGCCCTATAACTCTTGCTGGATCTGCAGCAACTTTCACATATGCTGGAATATCCATGTTTATGGATGTATTCATTCCAATAAAAGAAAAATCGCCCAATTTACAAAATTGATGAACAGTAACTAAGGCGCTTATAGTTATATTATTTGAAACACTTACGTGCCCTGCAATACCAGCATTATTTGCAAAAACATTATGATTGCCAACAGTACAGTCATGGGCAATATGACTATAAGCCATAAATAAATTGCTAGAGCCAATTTTTGTGATTCCTTTATCTTGGATAGTGCCTCTATGAACGGTAACGCCTTCTCTAAATATATTGTTATCACCAATTTCTAACTTCGTTTTCTCACCTTTAAATTTTTTATCTGGAGTATCTTCTCCAATTGTTGAAAATTGATAAAAAATATTATTTGCGCCTATGGAAGTAGGTCCTTTTATAACAACATGACTAAGTAATTTAGTTCCTTGTAAAATTTCAACATCTTCTCCAATTATGCAATATGGACCAATCTCTACTGAATCATCTATCTTTGATGATGGGTGTATTATTGATGTTTCATGATTTTTCATTTCGCCTTCCTATCAGCACATAAGATAGTAGCAGTGCAAATTAATTTGTTATTAAGTTCTGCCCTACAATCGAACTTCCATATACCTCTTTTTTCACTGACAACTTTGCATATTAAATCAATGTTATCACCTGGTCTTACTCTCTTTCTAAATCTAACTTTATCTACTCCAGCTAAAACATAGATTGATCCCTCTTCAGGAGTCTTATTCATTGAAACAAATCCTAATATTCCAGATGCTTGACCTAATGCTTCTATAATTATGACGCCTGGAAATATAGGATTATTTGGAAAGTGTCCTTTGAGAAAATATTCATCTTCTGAAATCAATTTTGTTGCATGAATCTCTTTGTTTTCTTTTATTTCAAGAACCTCGTCTATAAATAAAAAAGGTTCTCTATGTGGTAGATATTTTTTAATATCTTCTTTTTTTATTTTCAAATTACTTTCCAAGCTTTTTTATAAATATTGAAGATTTAGCCCAATCTTTTTGTTTTTGAGATGGCATTATTCCAATGTAATCACCCGGTTCATCAATACTCTTTGTGATTAAGGTATGGGCTCCAATAGAGACATTATCACATATATCTAAATGACCAAGAACTCCTGAAAGGCCTCCCATTTTAAAGTTTTTTCCTATTTTTGTTGAGCCTGCAATAGCACAAGATGCAGCAATTGCAGAATTTTCTCCAAGAATTACATTATGAGCGATATGTATAAGATTATCCAAAATTACTCCATCATGAATCTCTGTATCATCGAGCGCACCTCTATCTATTGTACAATTCGCACCTATTTCTACATTCTTGCCAATTTTTAAATTTCCAAGCTGTTCAATTTTTACATACCCTTTTTTTGACGGAGCAAAACCAAAGCCATCTGAGCCTAGGACACAACCAGGATGTATAAGGGTATCTGAAGAAATTGAAACATTTTTTACAATCGAGCAATTTGCATTAATAGTTACGCCATCTTCAATAATGCAATTTGGTCCAATTACAACATTCGGACCAATAAAGACATTTTTACCAATAGAGGACTTTTTCGAGATAACTGCAGACTCATGAATCCATGGCAAAGGCTGCTCTGATTCTTTTTTAAAAATCTTTGAAAGAATTGCATATGCCATGTAGGGATCATCAGATTTAAGATAATTAAATTTATTATCCTCTTGGTATTCTTTTGAAACAATAATGGCGGAAGCATTACAGTTAGATAGAGAATCTACATATCTTTTATTTGTAAGAAAGGTTATAGAGCCTTTATCGGCTTTATCTATTGTTGATAACTTGTCAATATGACAGAGTGGATCACCTAAAATTTCAGAATTAGTAGCTTCAGCTAGCTCTTTTAAAGTAAAGCCTTTATGACTTGACACTAATCAGTCTGAGCAGGAGCCCCAGCAGCGGCAACATCTAACATAGATGTAACATCGTCTGTAAGATCTAATGCAGGGTCACTAAATAGCAAGGTTTCATTTTTAGCTAATAAAACTTTTATTTGCTTTGCTGCAATTAGTTCACTGATAATTTTTTGCATTGCTGGTCCACTTTGCGCAAATACTGCTTGAGCAGTTTCTTCTTGAGCTTGTTGGATTTTTCCTGCTAAAAACTCAAGATCTTTTCCTTTATCTTGAATATCTTTTTGCATTTGAGCAATTTCTTCCTGTGATAGCGTTTCAAGTTCTTTTTGAAGTTTTTCAGCAATAGCTTGTCTGTCTGCTTGAAGTGACTTGGCTTCTTCTAGATTAGATGAATAATCAGGATCTTCTTCTAATGCTTTGAATGCGTCCGCAGCGCCTTGAGTTGATAACACAGCTGTTCTCATATCAATAACGGCAACGCCGTCCATTGCAAATAATGGAGATGCTACAAACAAAAATGTTAGCAAATAAAGTTTAAATATAATTTTCATGTTTACCCCTTAATGGATTTGACCATTTTATATTAACTAGAATACATTTCCTACTGTAAATTGGAATTCTTCCGTTCTCTCTCTTGGTCCTGCATTTGTTGGTTTTGCAATAGCTAAACTCATCGGACCAAAGCCAGTAATCCAAGTAATACCAACACCATATGAATATCTTAAATCGTCAATCGAAGGTTCTGAGCAGTTTATTTGATATTCTTTACAATTATCTGAAAATACATTTCCGAAATCAAAGAAAAAAGCAGATCTTAATGATCTTTGATCCTCAATAAAAGGCAGTTTAAAGATAAGTTGTAAACTTCCTTCAATTTTAATATTTCCACCTATAGGCGCATCTCTGTATCTTGAGGTTTGATTTGCGTATGGATTGTAATATGGGGTATCTAATTCTCCATCACCATCGATATCTAGTAAATTTGGACATGTACCTTCAGCGTAATTGAATTCATAACATGGAGCATCCGTACTTCTTGGTCCAAGAGTATTTGATTCAAAACCTCTTAATGACCTGGGTCCTCCAGCATAGAAATTTTGAAAAAATGGTGTTTCTTCAGTATCACCATAAGCATTTAAATAACCAAGCTCACCTTGAAAACCAAAAACAAGATTCTGAGTCAAAGGCTGATAGTATCTCTGTCGAACATTTAACCTGTAGTAACTTAAATCACTACCTGGAATCGTTGAACTAAAACTAAGAACTGTAGAAGCTCCATCAGTAGGAAATAAACCTCGATTAAGGGTCACTCTTTGCCAAGAAAGTTGAGCTGAAAGAGTCTCAAATATATTTCCTTCAGCCGATACAAAATCATAAATTTCTCTAGCTGGAAGACTGCCAACATCAATATCAGTTTTATCATATGTTATGTTAAAGCCTAATCTTGTGATATCTGAGATAGGATATCCGAACTGAGCTCCAAAACCATTTGAGTTAGTTAAATAATTTGCAACATTAAACTCTCCATAATCAGTCTCTCTAAAGTAAAGGTTATAACCCAAACTTACTCCATCTCTTGTTGCATATGGATTCATGTATGAGATGTTGTACATCTCACTGTAAATATTTTTGTTTATCCCAATACCAACGGTGTTTCCGCTTCCTAAGAAATTTTGTTCTTGAAGATTAAACCCAAGCATTAAACCAAAGTCGCTGTAACCAATATTTCCACCTATGCTTCCAGTTGTTTCCTCTTCGACACTATACGAGATATCGATTTGGTCATCTGTTCCAGGAACTGGGATAGTTTCTACACTTACTTCCTTAAAATATCCCAGCCTTTCAAGACGAACTTTTCCTGCCTCAATAGCGTTATCGGATGTCCATGCGCCCTCAAACTGCCT
Organism: uncultured SAR86 cluster bacterium; assembly: GCA_902517425.1. GTDB lineage: Bacteria > Pseudomonadota > Gammaproteobacteria > Magnimaribacterales > D2472 > SAR86A. The sequence continues at coordinate 27,365 of CABYCI010000003.1, forward strand.
CATTTCTCTTCTTAAAACTTGATCTTGTGTGATGTTATTGCCTGTAAATAATATTTTCCTTGTATACGTCCTATTTCCAGGTTGGACAGAGAAAATTAACTTTACTTCGTTGCTTTCTTCGTCAATTTCAGGATTACCTGCAACTTCCGCAAAAGCATACCCCCTATTTCCAAGAATATTTATAAAGTACTCTTCAATGCCCGTTATTTGAACTTGAGAATAAGTTGTATCTTTTAGGCTTTCTACAATATCTTTATATATTGCCTCTTCAAAAGGTATGTCGCCAACAACATCAACATCATTAATTTTATATTTATCACCTTCATTAATATTAAAAGTAATAAAAATTGATTTTTTGTCCCTAGATAGGCTGATTTGTGATGATTCAATTGAAAACTTAAGATAGCCTCTATTTCTGTAAAATGATTCAAGTGTTTCGATGTCACCTTTTAACTTTTCTCTAGAATATTGATTATCATTTGCAAGAAATGAAAAAAAGGATCCTTCTGATAGTTCAAAGCCATCGATCAATTCTTCATTTGTGTATATTTCGTTCCCTATAATATTGATCTTTTTTATAGTTGCGCTCTTTCCTTCGTCTACTTCGATATTAATCTCAATTCTATTCCTTGGCTTAATAACCTCTTCAATTTCTACACCAGCACCATATCTTCCGTTCGAAGCATAAGATCGAACTAATTCAGATTTAACTTTTTCTAATGTGGATCTCTTATATACTTCACCTTCTTTTATACCCACACCATCAAGACTTTCCATTAGTTGTTCGGTTTTTAGTGCTTTATTACCAGATATATCTATTGCAGATATAGAGGGTCTTTCGGTCACTGTTATTATCAGAGTATTTCCATCTTTACCAATTTGAATATCATCAAATTGTTCTGTGGAGAATAAAGATTTCACAATATCATTTGATTTTCTAGAATCTATCTTGTCGCCAACACTAATTGGAATAACATTAAAAATACTACCTGTCGAAACTCTTTGAAGACCGATTATTCTTATATCACTTACTAAGAACTCATCAAAAGCCAAAAGTTGTGTGCTTAATAGCAAAGATATTAGGACTAGCTTTATTTGCTTCACTTATATGACCTAAATGAATCTCGAGACATCATTAAACACAGCAAAAATCATTAACATCATTACAAGCACGGCCCCACCTGTATAAATAAAATTTTCAACTTTTTCAGGTAACGGCTTGCCCCTGATAGCCTCTACAGCTAACAATGTTAATTGTCCTCCATCAAGTACAGGTATAGGTAGTAAATTTAAAACAGCTAGACTTATGCTTAAAAGAGCCATTAAATACATAAATGGGAGAAAACCAGCTTGTGCAGTATTTCCTGCCATTTGAGCAATCCCAATTGGCCCGCTTAAGTTTTCAGTTCCCATATTACCAGTTAACATTTTCCCAATAAATTGCAGTGTTTTAACACTTAAATTATATGTTTCGTATACTCCCTTTGAAAAAGACTGTCCAAAACTTCTTGAAGTTCCAAAAGAAACTCCCAAAACACCGACCATTTCTTCATTGTTTAATTGAGAGCCTATTGATATGGGCAAATAAAGTATCTCACCCTCTCTATTTATTTTAAATTCTAAATCAGTTTCAGGATTATCAGAAACCACTGCTCGAATATCATTTGCAAAACTAATATTGCTGCTACCAATTTTTAAGACTATATCATTTGATTTAAGGCCGCCTTGATCGGCAGCACCGCCAGATAAAACTTTTCCTATTATTGGCATCATCATATAAGAAATATCAATGCCCATATATTCAGCAGGACTCTTTTGAGATTCAGATGTTGGTAAAAAGTCTACAACACTTACTTTAATATTTAATGGCTTTTCGATAGTTGATCTAGAAACTAAAAAATTTAATTCTCCAGAAAAACCAGCATAACTTAGTAGTTCTAGATTAATATCTTTAGCATCTTTCACAGTTGTATTATTTATTGAAAGAATCTTATCATTAGGTTCAAAAGATGAATTGCTTGTGTATGAAATACCTTGGTTAGCGCTATCAACAACTGGAACTGTTTGTGGATCAATAGTATTTAAAAAAATTGTCGTAAAAATAAATATTGAAAGTAAAAAATTTGCTAGCGGGCCTGCGAACATTATTGATGCTCTTTGCCATTTGGGTTTTGAGTCAAAAGTATTCTTTAATTGTTCAGCTGACAAGCCTTTTACAGATTCTGGTTCAAGTTCAATCAATTTATTTGTAATCATTGATACATAGCCGCCAAGTGGAACAGCCGATAAAGCAAATTCGGTACCGTGTTTGTCATACTTTTTATAAAATACTGGGCCCATGCCAATAGAAAACCTTTGAACATGAACATTGCACATTCTTGCAACTATAAAATGTCCAAATTCATGAATTGTTACAAGAACACCAAGTAAGACAGCGAATGCTAATAGATAAGGTATTAAAGACATAATATAGCCCCAAGAATCAGTTCTATATGCATAGTAGGATCCTATAATGGATATCGCTATAAAGATTTTTAATTTTGTATTCATATCAATTAGTGATGGATTTTACCACCTTCTTCGCCTCAATGCGTGTCTGCATATCAATATCATTAATAGATTCAATTGATAAATCATTAGACACATTCTTATTGTCAAAAGTTCTATAAATAACCTCATAAATCTTATCAAAATTTATTTTTCCATTAATAAAGCTCTCCACTGCAATTTCATTTGCTGCATTAAATACAGCACCATAATTACTTCCTTTGTTACATATTTCACGGGCGATATTTTGGATGTCTATCCTATCGGGTGGAAATTCCTGAAACGATAAATTTAAAGATGTAAAATCTAAGGAATGGAAATCAATTGGAAGTCTATTTTCATTGGACATAGCATGAGCAATTGGAACTCTCATATCTGGTGAGCTCATCTGACAAATACTAGATCCATCTATGTAAGTTACTATTGAATGAATAATGCTTTGTGGATGAACAACTAAGTCGAAATAATTTTCATCAAGGTTGAAAAGATATTTTGCTTCAATAAGTTCTAGGCATTTATTGACAAGAGTAGCTGAATCAATGGTTACTTTGTTTCCCATTTTCCAATTAGGATGGGCTAATGCCTCATTAACAGTTACATTCTTTAATTCAGAAATTGACCTATTTAAGAAAGGTCCGCCTGAAGCGGTAATAATGACTTTTTTAACATCTTCTGTACCTTTTTCGCCATTTAAACACTGGAAGATTGCATTATGTTCACTATCTATTGGAATTATTTCAGTTTTATTTTCTTTGGCAATTGGTAAAATCAAATCACCTCCGGCAACAACACTTTCTTTATTTGCTAATAATATTTTCTTTCCCGAACTAGCTGCCATGTATGCGGCCTTTAAACCAGCAAAACCTGAAATAGCGCATACAATAATATCAACTTCTTTATGATTTATAAGATCTTCAAGTTCAGATGGAGTATTTATATATGAACAAGTATCAAAAAATTTCTTTTCTTGAAAGCAACTTACATTTTCTATATGAACATATGAAGGAGAAAACTGTTCAATGATCTCTGTTCCTTTTGAGATATTTGTATTAAAAGAAATTCCGATGAGGTTTAACTCGTTTTGATTTTGTTTTATTACACTTAAAACACTTTTGCCAATACTTCCAGTTGCGCCAAGTAATAAAATGTTTTTCATACTACTAAGATTGTTAAAATTAATATGATAGGCGTTGCTAGAAGATGGGAATCCAATCTATCTAACGCTCCTCCATGGCCTGGCAATAATGTTCCGGTATCTTTTATATTGTTTTCCCTTTTGTGAAAACTGATTATAAGGTCGCCAATAAATGCCAATATACCTCCAAGAATAAAAATTAATATAAGCAAGAGGCTTGATTTAAACATATTGCTAATAATAAATCCGAGGGCTGCACTTCCAATCAACCCACCAATCAAGCCTTCCCATGTCTTGTTAGGACTTATATTTGGAGTTATAAAATGCTTTCCGATATTTGAGCCTGTAACATATGCAAAAGTATCAAAAATAGATGTGTTAAGTATTACTATTAGGAAAATAGAATAAGCTGATAGCGGTAATTCTATAGAGCTACTAAATAAAATATCTCCTATAATTAGATTTATTAAAAGCCAAAAATATACAAAAATTAAGTTAAATCCCCAGAATATAGGATGTCTAAATTTATTTTTTAACCATTCATAATAAGCTAAAGCGCAAACCAAGGTGATTATCAAAAAAAAGAAGAAGAAGTTTTGAAGGTATATAATCAAAACAATTGGTGTAACAATAGCCAATGCTGTAAATGCTCTTTTTATAAGATTCTTGTTATATTCTTTTTCCAAATCTTCTACTCACGTTTTTAAAATTATCTAAACATTGTACAAAATCTTCTTTTGTAAAATCTGGCCAAAACTTATCAATAAACATAATCTCTGCATATGCGATTTGATATAAAAGAAAGTTGCTAATTCTTTTGTCTCCTCCAGTCCTGATTAGTAAATCGATTTCATTTACCGGTACAGATGAAAATTCATTAATAGATTCTTCATTAAGCTCTTCCAATTTTATTTTTCCTTGAGAAAATTCTTTTGAAACCTTTATTACCATATCAAGAATATCTTGTTGTCCTCCATATCCTAAAGCTACATTAAGATCTAATTGAGTATCCACACAAAGGGTTTCATTTTCAGCAAAAGATATTTTATTTTGTATTTTTTTTCCAAAGTCATTTGTGTGACCAAAGAATTTTAGTTTAACTTTTTGTTCTTTAAGGTCCGGCACCTGTTCATTAATTGCTTCAATGACTAGGCTCTTAATAGCATTGATTTCTGTCTTAGGTCTTTTCCAGTTCTCAGAACTAAATGCATACAATGTAAGTGATTGGATGCCCTGCTTTACAGACTCTTCAACAATTTTTTTTACGACACTAACACCTTTTTTATGACCTTGGCTTATGTTCAATGCATTTTTTATGGCCCATCTGCCGTTGCCATCCATAATTATTCCAATATTTTTAGGATGCTTTTTGTTTTTGTTTTGGCTATTGGCCATTTGGATCTCTAGATTTCTAATAAATCTGATTCTTTATTCTTTAACTCTGTATCAACTATTAAAATATATTTGTCAGTTTCTTTTTGAATAAGGTCTTCTATTCTTCTTTGCTCATCTTCAGATATTTCAGATGCTTGCTGCTTATCTTTAGCTGATTGATTGGCATCCCTTCTCACATTCCTAATCGATACCCTTGAATTTTCTGCCTCTGCCTTTGCCTGTTTAATATAATCCTGTCTAGTTTCCTCAGTTAAAGCTGGCATAGTTAATCTTATTAGATCAGAGCTTGTACTGGGATTTAGGCCAAGATCTGAACTCAATATTGCCTTCTCTATTTCTGGTATTAGATTCTTATCCCATGGAGATATAACTAATGATCTACCTTCTTCAACACTAATATTACTGGTTTGATTAATTGGAGTCATATTTCCATAATAGTCTACTTTTATGTCATCTAAAATTGCAGGATTTGCTCTGCCTGTTCTAATCTTATTAAAAGCATTTCTTAGGGCAGATACTGATTTATCCATTTTATCTGAAACGTCATTAATTAAACTTTGCATATTAACTTATAAGTGTACCTATTTTTTCACCACAAATAATATCTTTTAAGGCATCCTTTTTACTCACCTTAAAAACATTTATAGGTAATTCATGATCTCTGGCAAGCGTCAGAGCAGTTGCATCCATAACTTTAAGGTTTTTTGAAATAGCTTCATCAAAGGTTAGAGAATCAAAAAATTTTGCATCTTTATTTGTTTCTGGATCTGAATCATAAACGCCCTCTACTCTAGTTGCCTTCAACATTAAATCAGATTGTGTTTCAATTGCTCTTAAACAACCTGCGGTATCTGTTGTAAAAAAGGGGTTACCTGTTCCCGCAGTAAAGATAACAACGTATCCATCACTTAAGAGTTGAATAGCTAATCTTCTATCATAATGTTCAACAATTCCTGACATTGATATTGCAGACATTACTCTTGTTTTAATACCGGCTCTTTCAAGAGCATCCCTTAAAGCAATACCATTCATTACGGTCGCTAACATTCCCATATGGTCCCCAGCAACTCTATCCATTCCAGCTTTATTTAACTTCTCACCTCTAAAAAGATTGCCGCCTCCAATTACTATGCCAATTTCTGCACCAATGTTTACACATGATTCTACAGAAGCCGCCATATCATTGAGTACCAAAGGATCAATACCGTGATCATCTTTTCCAGCAACTGATTCTCCGCTAAATTTAACAAGAACTCTCTTATGCTTTAATACAGACATATTTTATTTTAATTGCTCAGCAACCTCTTCAGCAAAATCTTTTACTTCAACTTCAATGCCCTCTCCAACTTTTAACCTAGAAAAAGTCACTATGTTAGAGTCATGTTGAGAAAGATAATCACTTACAGTTAGGTCTGGGTCCTTCACAAAATTTTGAGATAACAAAGAAACCTCAGATAAGAACCTCTTGATTTTGCCATCAATCATTTTAGCCATTATTTCTTTAGGTTTTCCGGATTCATTTGCTTGATTCTCATATATTGCTCTTTCTCTATCAAGCACATCTTTATCAATGTCATCTTCTGATAAGCATAGTGGATTAAAGGCTGAAACATGCATTGCTATGTCTTTTGCTACAACTTCATTTCCACCAGTAACCGAAACTATTGAGGCAAGTTTAGAATCAGAGTGAAGATATAGCCCGATACTCATATCTTTAGAAAACTCAACTGTACTGATTCTTCTTAGTTGAATATTTTCACCAATTGTTTGAACAAGAGATTTTCTTTCGTCTTCTAGTTCTGATTCACTTAAAGCAGAAATGTCTGTAACTTTGTTTTGTGAAATATATTCTTTTACTTTCTCTGCAAATCCTAAAAAATTTGAATCTTTTGCTGCAAAATCAGTTTCAGAATTAATTTCAACCATAGTTGCGTAATCATCACACACAGAAGTAACAAGAATTCCATCAGCTGCTACACGAGATGATTTTTTTTCTGCTTTTAATGCACTATTAGATCTTAATAAATCTAGTGCTTTTTCAACATCTCCTTCACATTCAACAAGCGCTTTTTTGCAATCCATCATTGCAACGCCAGTCATTTCTCTTAATTCTTTTACTTGTGTTGCCTTAATTTCCATAACTATTTTTCCTCTTTTTTCTCATCAACATCATCTTGTTTTTCTTCAGGTGATGAATCTTCAAGCTCTATAGAATCTTTTACATCTTCTTTTAATTCTTCAGTCTCAGGGGTATTTGCAGATTCTTTTGTTTCTGCCTCTATCACTGTGTTAGAAGTTTCTTCTTTATCCTCTTTTTTAACAGTTTGTATTACTGGAGAATCAGATTTTGGAGCAAAACCCTTAGAAGATTCAATACCACTTGAGCAAGCATCAGCTATAACCTTCGTAATTAGTCTAATTGATCTTATGGCATCATCATTACCAGGAATGACAGTATCGATACCATCAGGATCTGAATTTGTATCAACTAATGCAATTACAGGAATTCCCATCTTTTTAGCTTCAAGGACAGCTATTTTTTCGTACTTAACATCAATTACAAAAAGTGCATCTGGCAATCCTTTCATATCTTTAATACCTCCCACACTTGCTTGTAATTTTGTATACTCTTTTTGAATTTCAACTGCCTCTTTTTTTATAAGCTTTTCAATTCTTCCAGAAGAAATCATCTCCTCAATATCAATAAGTCTTCTTATAGAACCTCTTATTGTTTTCCAATTTGTTAATGTTCCACCAAGCCATCTTTTATCTACATATGGCAACCCTATTTGAGAAGCCTCCTCTTTAATAGTTTTACTTGCAGATCTTTTAGTACCAACAAACAATATTTTATTGCCTCTTGAACAAATATCCTCAACTTTTGAGGCTGCCGCACTAAGATGTTCTTGTGTAAGTTCTAAATTGATAATGCTTATTTGTTTTCTTGTATCAAAGATATATTCATCCATCTTTGGATTCCAGAATCTTTGTTGATGACCGAAATGAACGCCTGCTTGAAGCAAGTCTTTTATTGATACTATGCTCAATTTTATTCTCCTTAGGGGTTATTCTCCGATTCATAATAAAGCTGACTTATAAAAAAGCACCCCAACTTTATAAAAACAGAATCTTCGTGTTAAAAGTTTTTGTATTCTATATAAAAAAAGACTTTTTTAAAAGATTTAGATCAATTTAATATATCTTTAAATTTATATATATTTGGCTCTAATCCAACAATAATTTTTGAGGAAAATAATGCACCTTGAGCAAAAACATCTCTTGATAGTGCCTCATGCTTAAAATAGTTTGATTTGGTCTTGTTATAAAAAGTAACTTTATGAATTCCAAAAATATCCTTAACTCTTTGAGAATTTACTTCTATATTCTTTATATTCTTATTTTTGTCTATTTGCTTTATTAAATCTATTAACTCAATTGCTGTTCCTGATGGTTTATCTATCTTTTCTATATGATGTGTTTCATCTATTGCGCAATCCATTTCATCAGTTAGTTGATCTAAAAATGTTTCAATTGATTCTTTTAGGTTGTTAACACCTATACTCATATTTGCAGCTAATAAGATAGGTATTTTTGAGGATGCTTTTTTAATAATATCTAGATCATCTTTACTAAATCCAGTTGTACCAACTATAAGGGGTTTTTTATTCTTAACACATTCGTTAAGTATTTGTATGGTAGAAATTGGATTCGAGAAATCAATAACAACATCAGAATTTAAAAAATTCTCGACGACGAATTCATTGTCCTCTTTGATTAATTTAAGTACTGAACGCCCCATTTTACCTGAGGCACCATTTATATATATTTTATGCATCAATCTTTTATCTTTGATATTGCCTCAAGGAATGTATCAGTCCCAGGATAATTTTTAGATTGATTTAATGAGCTTGTAAATTCATTAAGAAGCTTTGCCTGTTTTTTATCAAGATTTGAAGGGGTTTCTACAATAACTCTGCACAAAATGTCTCCTCTTCTTCTATCTCTTACAATTGATGCCCCTTTACCTTTAATTCTAAAAACTTTTCCAGTTTGAGTATTAGGAGGTATTTTTAGGGATATCGTATTTTCAAGTGTTGGTATTTTAATGGAACCTCCCACAACTGAAATATCAAATGGTACTGGAGTTTCAATATATAAATTTCTACCATCTCTTTCAAATAAAGGGCTTTCAATTACTCTTATAGCTACATATAAATCACCAGATTGACCCCCTTTCATCCATTCACCCTCTCCTGAGAGCCTTACTTTATCTCCATTATCTACACCTGCAGGAATATTAACTGACAGAGTTTTATTTTCTTTTATTGCTCCAATACCTCCACAAGTTCTGCATTTATCTTTAATAACTTGTCCAGTTCCAGAGCATACACTGCAAGTTTGTTGAACAGAAAAAAAACCTTGTTGCATTCTAACCTGACCTGTGCCATTGCAATTTGAACATGTTACAGGACTTGTGCCTTTAGCAGCACCAATTCCATTACAGTCATGACAGACCTTATGAGAAGGTATTTTAATTTTTTTCTGAATTCCAAGAACAGCATCTTTTAATGATAATTCAAGATTATACTGAAGATCGGATCCTCTTGTTTGTCTTCTTGATTGAGAGCGAGTTCCAAAAACATCACCAAAAATGTCACCAAAAATGTCATTGATATTTACATCGTTATAACTTTGACCCCCTCCCATTCCTTCAACTCCAGAATGTCCAAATTGATCATATGCAGACTTTTTTTGTGAATCTGAAAGAACTTCATATGCCTCTGCAGCTTCTTTAAATTTTTCTGCTGCTTCTGGATTATCTGGATTTCTATCAGGATGATATTTCATAGCTTTCTTTTTGAAAGCTTTTTTTAATTCGCCAGCTGAAGTATCTCGAGAGACTTCAAGAATTTCGTAGTAGTCTCTCTTCGACATGATCTAGTCTACTTTTCTTCTTCTTTTACTTCTTCAAATTCAGCATCAACGGTGTTGTCTGATGAATCTTCATTTTCAGGATTAGATTCAGCCTGTCCTTCAGGAGCTTCTTGCTTATAGAGCTTTTGCGTTAATGGAGTTAAAACATCATTTAGACTTTTTGTTGATGATTCTATCGATTCAATATTTTCAGATGCAATGGCCTCCTCTAGAGACACGACTGCATCTTCAACTTGTTTTTTTTCATCTTCAGAAAGTTTATCTTCAGATTCTTCAATAGTTTTTCTAGTTGCATGAACTAACATGTCAGCATTATTTTTTGTTTTTACTAGTTCCTCAAATTTTTTATCATCTTCGGCATTTGCCTCTGCATCTTTAACCATTTTCTCGATATCATCATCTGACAAACCACTTGAAGCTTTAATAACAATAGATTGTTCCTTCCCTGTATTTTTATCTTTGGCGGAAACATTAAGAATTCCATTGGCATCAAGATCAAACGAAACCTCTATTTGAGGCATACCTCTAGCAGCTGGTGGTATGTCAGTTAAATTAAACTGGCCAAGCGACTTATTTTGAGCAGCCTGTGTCCTTTCACCCTGAATAACGTGCACTGTAACAGCTGTTTGATTGTCTTCTGCTGTAGAAAACACTTGAGATTTTTGAGTTGGAATTGTTGTATTTTTTTCAATTAATGGAGTTGATACTCCTCCTAGGGTTTCTATGCCAAGAGTAAGGGGTGTTACATCTAGCAATAGAACATCTGTTGTATCTCCAGATAAAACAGATCCTTGAATTGCTGCTCCAACCGCAACCGCTTCATCTGGATTTAGATCTTTCCTTGGATCTTTACCAAAAAATTCAGACACTTTCTTCTGAACAAGAGGCATTCTGGTTTGGCCGCCAACTAAAAGTATTTCGTTGATTTCAGTTTTATCTAATTGTGCATCTTTTAATGCTAATTTAAGTGGCTCTAAACTTTTATCAACTAAGTCTTCAACAAGAGATTCAAGTTTAGCTCTTGTTATCTTATGAACAAAATGTTTCGGTCCAGAGCTATCCGCAGTAATATATGGAAGATTAACTTCTGTTTGTTCAGAAGAAGATAACTCAATTTTTGCTTTTTCAGCAGCTTCTTTTAGTCTTTGAAGCGCTAATGGATCACTTTTTAAATCAAACCCTGATTCTTCTTTAAATTTATCAACAAAATAATCTATTAATCTAAGATCAAAATCTTCACCACCAAGAAATGTATCGCCGTTAGTTGATAGGACTTCAAATTGATGCTCTCCATCCACATCTGAAATTTCAATAATTGATATATCAAAGGTACCGCCACCTAGATCATATACAGCAACGGTAGAATCTCCTTTGCTTTTATCCAGGCCATAAGCAAGCGCTGCTGCAGTAGGCTCATTGATTATTCTTTTAACATCAAGACCTGCAATTTTTCCAGCGTCCTTTGTAGCTTGTCTTTGAGAATCATTGAAATAGGCTGGTACAGTAATGACTGCCTCCTTCACTTCATGACCTAAATAATCTTCTGCCGTCTTCTTCATTTTTTTGAGGACCTCGGCTGCTACTTGAGGCGGTGCTAATTTCTTATTTGATGCTTCTACCCATGCGTCCCCATTATCAGCTTTTATAATTTTATAAGGAACCATATCAGCATCTTTACTTACTACTTCATCATCAAATGTTCTTCCTATAAGCCTTTTGATTGCATATAACGTATTTTCAGGATTTGTGACTGCTTGTCTTTTTGCAGGCAATCCAACTAAAACTTCATCATTATCGGTATATGCGATTACAGATGGAGTAGTCCTTCCACCTTCTGCATTTTCTATAACTTTTTGTTGTTGTCCTTCAACAACAGCAACACAACTATTTGTTGTTCCTAAATCAATCCCTATTATTTTTGACATATTATTTCCTCTAATTTTTTATTACTGTTACTCTAGCTGGTCTTAAGACTCTAGAGTGAAGCTCCCATCCCCTTTGGAATATATTCCCGATAAAACCATCTTTCTTGGATTTATCCTTTTCCATTGAAACTGCTTCATGTTTTTCTGGATTAAATTGTTCATTATCCGGATAGATGGGTACCATTCCGAATTTATCAAGTGTGGATTCAAAAGATTTTAAAGTTAACTCAATACCTTCCTTGTCTTCTTTTTTAGAATCTTTCGATAAATTAGTAAGTGCGCTTTCTAAATTATCAATTATTGGCAAGAGTTCTGAGAGTAATTTTTCAACACCATATTTATGAGCCTTTTCTACTTCTGAAAGAGTTCTTTTAATTGCATTATCAAGATCTGCGTTAGATCTTAAGAGTTGCTTTTCTAACTCTTCATGTTTATCAAATAGCTCTTCGTAGGAAGGATTTCCATTTGAGTCTGATTCTGATAAAGCTTCTGAAACTGTATCATCACAATCTTCATTTAATACATTTTCAGGTGTTTTATCTTCAGTTTCATCAACAGTGTTCTTATCTTTTTTATTCATAATTAAATCCCGCTACTACTAATATATTGGGATTTAAAATGTCAGTTCAAGGGTAGAACTATATAATTATTTATTTCTTTTTGACGTGTAAAACAAGATTATGATCAACTAATTGATAACCAGATTCATCAACAATTTTATTTAATCTTTTCATTAGCTCATCATCCTTAAACTCGAGGACTTTTCCAGTTTCAACATCCACCATATGCTCATGTTGTTCTTCTATGACCTCATATACCGCATGACTACCTTCAAAATGATGTTTTTTGACCATTCCAGCAGATTCGAATTGAGTTAAAACTCTATAAACAGAAGCTAGGCCAATATTTTCACCTTTATTTAGAAGCTCTTTGTAAATGTCTTCAGCACTGAAATGAGCTTCCTCTTGTATAGCTGTAGATTCAAGAATTTCCATTATTTTAATTCTTGGTAAAGTCGCTTTTAAACCAGCTTTTTTTAATTCTGTGTTCTGTTTATTCATATGGTATATAGTACATGTTTTTGATAATGATGCTAATGCTTGGCGACATAAAATTTCTAACAAAGTATAATAATTTTATATATGAAAAATAATAATAAGTATCTCCAAGTTAAATCATTTGTTTCAGTTCTTGTTTTGATTTTTTTTGTATCATGCTCATCATTAACACCATATAAGGTTCCTGTTCTTCAAGGAAATATTTTTGAAGAAGAAGATATTGAAAAATTAACAGAGGGTTTAACAAAAGACCAGGTACAGTTCATTTTTGGAACAGCTCTCGTTAAGGACCCTTTCCATCCAAACAGATGGGATTATTATTATTCAATCAAGGTTGGTACTGAGTTACTTAGTGAAAGCAAATTATCTATTTCATTTACCGATGACCAGCTGGTTGACAGTTGGGTAATTGAAAAAATAGAAGACGTGAATTAATTTTCTGTAAAAACTTCCAATCTGTTTATAAATGCTTCCATAGCTCCTTCAATAAACATATTAATAGCATGATCTGGTAACAAATTATCCAATAAAAAAGGAAGTTCAAACTCTGCATCAAATCTTATTTCAGTAAGATCTTTTTTTTTGTTATTTAAAGTCCACTCTCCATTAAAATATTCAAAGGGGCCTTCTATTTGTTGAATTTCAATAGAGTTATCTTTCAAAATATTCTTTGATTTAATAGAATAATTCTTTAACATAAAATCAAATTTGAGCTCTCCAATCTCAAAATCATTACTTTTCTCTATTAGATCAGCTCTCGTGCATCCAGGAATGAAATTTACATAATTTTTAAAGTTAGCAATTTCTTTATATATTAAATCTTTCTCAACCGATATAAGCCTTGTGAGTGTGAAGTTTCTTCTCACTTTATAGAACTTGGGATATAAATATTAATGCAACACTTGTTGGTGCAATAAATTTAATAAAGAATCTCCATAAGTTATATATAACAGGATTTACGTAACCAATTTCATTAATAATCAAATCTTTTTTTACAAACCAGCCGACAAAAATTGCAATCATCATTCCTCCTAATGGAAGTAATATCTGGTTAGCTATGAAATCCATAGAATCTAAGAAATTTCTATCTGGTGTCAGGTTAAAATCTGACAATACATTAAAACTTAAGGCCGTTCCTAGTCCAAGTAACCATGCAAAAAAGGAAATTGCAAAAGCGGAATTCTTTCGAGATAAATAACCTTCTTCTGACAAGTATGCAACACCTGGCTCCAATAAAGATATTGACGAACTTAAGGCAGCAATGGATAAAAGAACAAAAAAGACAGGTCCAATGAGTTGGCCAAACTGCATTTGATTAAAAGCTGATAACATTGAAACAAAAACTAACCCTGGTCCGCTATTTGGCTCCAAATTAAAGGCAAATATTATTGGAAATATTGCTAAGCCTGCAAGCATTGCAACGAGTGTATCTAAAGATGCAACAGTAAATGAAGTTGGAACTACTTTTTGATCTTTGGGCATATATGCTCCATATGCCATAATCGAACCCATCCCAAGGCTTAAACTAAAAAAGGCTTGACCCATAGCGCTTAAGAATGTTTCTGACGTTACATTTGAAAAATCTGGAGCAAATAAAAAATTTAATGCCTTAACAAAAGCTCCGTTAAACATAGCATATGTAACCATAAATATTAAAAGGAATCCGAGCATCGGCATTAAGATTTTTACCATTCGGCCGATACCATTTTTAACTCCAGCAGAGACTATTAAAAAAGTAAGAAGCATAAAAACTGTATGCCAAAAAATAAGATTCAATGGTGATTCAATTACAGCACCAAATTGTTCTGAGGAACTAAGAATTTCGCTTGAAGTTGCTGAGATAAAAATATAATTTAAACATATACCAGCAATGACACTATAAAAAGACAAAATTAAAATTCCTGCTGTTATTCCACTCCATCCGACAAGCTTCCATAGATGTGAGCTATTTGAGTCAATAGCAGTTTTTTTCATAGCATTAATTGGGCTATTGCCAGCTCTTCTCCCAATTATTATTTCACTTATCATTATCGGAACTCCAATAATGATGATGCAAAGTAAATAAATTAGAACAAAAGCACCTCCACCGTTAGTTCCTGCTTTATACGGAAAGCCCCATATATTTCCTAAGCCTACAGCTGAACCTGTAGCTGCAAGAATAAAAGTCCATTTTCCTATCCAGGCACCGTGAGATTTGAGTTGTTTTTCCATTATATCTATAAGTATGGGTTACTATACGGATTAATCCAATAACCTATTGATATTAAAAAAGATATGCAGACAAGTAAAGTAAGAAGTTTTCTGAATTTCTGATAATCAATATCTTTTTTTGCAAAATCTTCTGTTGATTTTTCAAAAACATAAAAGCTGTAAAAACTTACTATTGAAACTAACAAAGAAACTAAAATCATTTTTAAGAAAGTGAGCAAAAGAATTGAACATCCCAGCAAGCTAAACCCTATACCGATAGATAGATTTAATTTCTGATTTTTTTGATTGTCCCTCCAGCCCCAAGCAAATCCTCCTAAAAAGGTAATAATTATTGAGCCATATGCCAATTGAAAAGTAATAAAAGTTTTACTAATCTCTCCTCCAATTATCCAGGGTAAGAGTGAAAAAGTTGCAAAAGGAAGGAAGCCTATGTAACCGTATGTTGATTTGATATTAGTTATATTCAATTTTTTCTTCTAAAAATATTGCACTTAGTTTGTCAAAATACATAATAAAGCATGCCAAAAGATAAACCTGCATTAATTGTAAAGAATAAATCAGCATCAAGGAACTATGTTTTAGGTGATTCCTTTCAAGCAGGAATTGTTTTAGAGGGTTGGGAAGTAAAGTCTTTAAGAAATGGAAAAATAGATGTTAAAAATAGCTATGTTACTTTTAAGAAAGATGAGGCCTGGCTACTTGGAATAAAAATTGATCCTCCTGGGTCTCTTAAAGATTTTGATGTTGATCCTTTAAGAACAAGAAAGTTGCTCTTGAAAAAAAAAGAAATATCAGAACTACAGAAACTAAAAAATGAAAAAAAATTAACAATAATTATGACTTCTATGTATTGGAAAGAAAATTATATTAAGTGTGATATTGCAACTGGTAAAGGAAAAAAAATGCGTGATCAAAGACAGGATATCAAAAAAAGAGATTGGGAAAGAGATCAGGGTAGAATTTTAAAGAATGCCAAAAATAATTCCCATCCTTCAAAAAAATTTAAGTAATACTGTATAATTCTGGTCCTTATGGGGGCGAATAGGGTTCGACGTTTCTACTGGACTCCAAAGCGCATGCCAAGATTGTGGTAATTCTTGTAAAACGTACTACAAAAAATTTAGTTGCAAATAACGACAACTACGCTTTAGCAGCTTAATGCTAACCGATGCCAGAATTGACTATGGTTTGAAGCATCGGCAAATAACATAGTCTAGCCAAGCTGTGTTGCTTGGACACAGTTTGGTTAAATTAATCAAGCTCGCTTTTACACCCTGCTCCTCGGGTCGTAAAAGTTAAAAAGCCAATTGGGTGAGCTAAGCATGTAGAAGTTAGGCTGAAGGATTAGCGGACGCGGGTTCAATTCCCGCCGCCTCCACCATTTTTTTTGAAATACCAATTGATGATAGTTATAGTAAATATGTATATAATTCAAACTGATTTCTCAAAATTAACTTAAAAAATTGCCTAGGGGGCTTTTATGAAACTTATATCAAGAATAATGTCAATTTCATTTTTGTTTTTCATTACGTTGGATGTGGACTCACAAGAAAGTGAATCTAAAATTTCAAGTAGTGTTCTAATAGAAGAAGTTGTAGTTACTGCTAGAAAAAAAGAAGAATCAGCTCAAAGTGTGCCTGTTGCACTTACAGCTTTAAATCAAGAACAATTAGAAATCTTAAAGTTTAGAGACTTTAATGATTTATCCGTTGGTATGCCTAATGTTGCTATGGATGACATTGGAACAACTAAAGGTACTCAGAATTTTAGTATCAGAGGAATTGGTATTAATTCATCAATTGCATCTGTCGAGCCTGCTGTTGCAGTAGTAGTAGACGGTGTATATATGGGTGTTAGTGCTGGAATGGTCTTTGATATGTTTGACTTAGAAAGTATTGAAGTTCTAAGAGGACCACAAGGAACATTATTTGGTAAAAACTCAACAGGTGGAGCAATACTTGTAAATACTGCTCTTCCAGGCGATGAAATAAAACAAAAAGCAAGAGTTGCCTTTGAGGGCGGAGGTCCAGGCGGCAATAACTCTATTGTGCAATATAGTTACTCAGGACCGGTTAGTGATACTTTAAAAGCAAAAATTAGTCTTCATAGAAGTGACGATGAAGGTTATTTTAAAAATTCATTTGATGGATCAAATCATGGTCAATTTGAACAAAATACAGTTAGATTAGCTTTTGTATATGAGCCAAGTGATAATTTTGATATGACGCTCAGAATTGAGAATAGTGATCAAGATGGAAGTGGTCCTGCAGCTCAATGCCATTTAGGAGCAAATGGAACTGGATGTCAGGCTGATGATGGAGCGGCTGTACCAGCTCCAAATAGTACCTTTGACAGAAATTCATTGGACTTCAATATTGATAATCCAGGTTATCAAATTTCTGAAACAGACTTTATAACTGCAACATTAAATTGGCATGGAGAAAATGGAACATGGACTAATGTTTTTGGCAAAAGAGAATACTCTCTCGAGGTTGATCTTGATGTTGATGCAAGATCGATTAGCTTCTTTGATGCACCAGGATCTTCTGCTATGGAGCAAATAAGCAATGAATTAAGATATTCTGGTTCATTAACAGATAACCTTGATATAACTGCTGGGCTATTTATGTTCGATGCTGATGTGATGGTATGGGACAATAGAGCATTAAGAGGTGCTCTATATGCAGCAGCTGGATCACCAGGTATATTTTTATGGCAATCCGGTGGCGGTCTTCATAACGTTGAACAAACAGCAATTTTTACAACATTAGATTATGCTGTTAATGATGATCTTTCTATAAATATTGGAGTTCGATTAACTGATGAAGAAAAAGAAATTCATTTAGCTTCTATTAATAGAAATGTCTCTGTTGGTCCTACTCCACCTTGTAGTGTGCCTGCTGGAACATGTGCATTTGATTATGTTGACAATGATGCTTGGAAAACAACATCCCCAAAAATTGGTTTTACATACAATGCTGGTGAAAGCTCAATGATGTATGGTTATTGGACTAGGGTTTTTAAATCTGGTGGGTATAACCTCAGAAATAGTGTTGATTTAGCAACTTTTCCGGATGCATCACCAAAAGCAGATGATGAAACAGTTGAAACACTTGAGTTTGGTATGAAAACAGACTTTGAAAAAGGTAGGTTAAATTGGGCTCTATTCAATACTATGGTAGATGATTCTCAAAGGATGACTAATATTCAAGATCCAGTTAGTGGTGTTGCACAGGTTGTAAAAAATGCAGGTGATATAGCTTACAGAGGTTTTGAAGTGGATGGAGTTTATTTAATTTCAGACGTTGTAACTATGGTTGCGTCAGTTGGTTATGTTCATTCAAAGTATGAAAACTTAATTTCTGATCTTAATGGTGACTTTATAATTAATGCATTAGATTATGCGCTTGAAATACCAAGAGCAGCTCCTCTTACATATAGTATTGGTTTTAATGTTGATGGGAATATAGGCTCGTGGCAGTCAATATCAAGATTTAGTTTTTATCACAGGGACAAGTCTTATTACAATGAAAATAACCAAGGATATATAAATGAACAGGATATCTTAAATCTTGGATATGATGTCTATTCTCCTGATGGAAAAATTAATATTGGGATATACGCTAAGAATCTTAAGAATGAAGTAAAGCACGGTGGAGACACTAATTTAAGCTTTGGTGGAACTTTTGCGCCATTAGCAAAAGGTAAAATTGTTGGAGCTGAAGTAGTTTATAAATTCTAAAATAGCTATTTAAAACGGCAGCTATAGCCTTAGTTGCCGTTTTTTTTTATAAAAACAATAGACATAAGCCCATTAGCTAATTAAACTAGCGACCTAAATTTAAATAAATATGGCTAATTCAAAACAAGCAATAAAACGAGCAAGGCAAAATGCTGATAAGTACAAACTTCGTCACGCTCAAAGATCAGTAGTTAGAACTGCAGTTAAGGCTGTTAGGGCTGATATTGATTCTAAAGATAAAGAAAAAGCCAATGAATCTTTCTTAAAAGCACAAAAGGTACTTGATGCTGCAGCTTCAAAAAAAGTTATCCATAAAAATGCAGCGGCAAGAACTAAAAGCAGGCTTTCAAAAGCTGTAAAAGCTTTAAGCTAATCTGATCTAGATTTACTCTTAATTACCTCTGTCTCAAGTTTTTTTAATAGTTCTGAAGTTCCCTCGCCTGTTGCTGCGGAAATAAAGAAAATTTCTTTAGACGAAACCTTTAATTCTTTTTCTAAATCAGTTCTAATTTTAAAAAGATCCTCTTCATTAATTAAGTCTATCTTATTGCATATAATCCAAGATACTTTTTGTGTCAGATTGTCCTTGAATGAATCTAATTCATTTCTTAATAATTGAATCTGTTTAACAGGATTAATATTTACAGTAGAAAATAAATCAGCAAATATCAACAATAATCCAGTTCTAGATATATGCTTTAGAAACTTTATTCCTAAACCTGCTCCATCAGATGCTCCTTCAATTAGTCCAGGGATATCTGCTATAACAAAACTAGAATCATTGCCTTTAATAGTTCCAAGATGAGGTCTCAAAGTTGTAAATGGATAATCGCCTATTTTTGGCTTTGCTGAAGAAACTTTATTAAGAAAGGTAGATTTTCCTGCATTAGGAAATCCAACAAGGCCAACATCTGCAAGAGATTTTAGTTCAAGTCTTATTGATCTAGTCTCACCCTTAAAGCCTGGAGTGCATTTTCTAGGAGCCTGATTGGTACTTGATTTAAATTTTGCGTTACCTAATCCCCCATCACCACCTTTAGCAATAATATAAATACCAGATTTATCAGTGCAGTCTATAAGTTCTTCATCAGTATTGTGATCATATATTACTGTTCCGAGAGGAACATCTATAATTAAATCTTCGCCTGCAGGGCCATATTTATTTTTTCCAGCTCCACGCTGACCATTTTTTGCATTAAAAATCTTTTTGTTTTGGAAATCAATCAGAGTATTAAGATTTATATTTACCTTAAAATATATATCGCCGCCCTTGCCTCCGTCTCCTCCATCAGGTCCACCAAAAGGTATATATTTTTCTCTTCTAAAACTAGATGCTCCAGAGCCACCATCTCCTGCCTTAATTTCGAGATAGGCCTCGTCAATAAAATTCATTATGTGTTGTTATTGAGGAATAACGTTTGCTGTTTTTCTTTTTTTAGGGCCTTTATATGAAAAATGAACCATGCCAGCTGCTTTTGCAAAAAGAGTATCATCCTTACCGATTCCAACATTAATACCAGGATGGGTATTGGTTCCTCTTTGACGGATAAGAATCTCACCTGCTTTAACTATTTGGCCACCAAAACGTTTAACTCCAAGCCTCTTGGAATTAGAATCTCTTCCGTTCTTGCTTGATCCACCAGCTTTCTTATGTGCCATTATTTACTCTCTAATTTTATATTCTTAATCTCAACCTGAGAATGTTTTGCTCTGTGGCCAGATTTTCTCATACTATGCTTTCTTCTTCTAAAGCGCAATATAGTAATTTTCTCTGACTTAACAGTATCTTTTATTTCTGCTGTTACTTTAACATTAGAAAGATAAGGTTGTCCTACCTCAACATTTTCGCCATCGACATACAACAAAACGTTGTCAAAAGTAATTTTTTTGCCCACATCTTCCTTGAGAAGGTCTACTGACAAAATCATACCTTTTTCAACTTTATGCTGTTTGCCACCTGTTTCTATAACTGCATACATAATATAATCCTTAAAAGCCCGCAAAATATACGCTTTAATGAAGAATTTATCAATACTTAGGTTACATTTTGATTAATTAAATACAGCCATATGAATAGAAACAAAAAACTTGCTAAAGATATAAAACTTGTTGAAATGTTCATAAAGAAAGATATTAGTAAAGAAAAAACAATATCTGGACTTTATCAATATATTTTTAAATCTAATGGAAAGAAGATTAGAGCAAGACTGAATCTTATAGCATCATCAAAAAATATAAATAAAAATAGAATAAAGCTAGCTTCTGTAATTGAATTATTGCATACCGCAACCTTAATTCATGATGATGTTGTTGATGACTCTGCAGTTCGAAGAGGAAGTAAATCTGTAAATAAGTTATGGACTAATTCTCATGGAGTCTTGATTGGTGATTATATTTATTCAAAAGCTTTTATGTATATGGTTGATATAGGTAACAATAAAATACTTAATGAGCTTGCTAATGCGACTAATGATATTTCTCAAGGTGAGTTAATACAATTAGATGCTATTCAAAATTTAAATATCACACTTCAAAAGCTAAAAAAAATTAGTTACTACAAAACTGGAAGGCTTTTTGAAGCAGCGGCTAAAACAGGAGCAATAAATTCAAATGCTAATCAAGCATTCATATCCAACATTAGTGAGTGTGCAAAAAATCTTGGCATACTATTTCAAATTAAAGATGACATGCTTGACTACTCCAATAATAAAAAAATAGGTAAGCCGGTTTTTCAAGACATTAATGAAGGTAAGGTTACATATCCTTTCTTTTATGCTTATAAAAAAGCAAATACCAAGGAAAGAAAAATTCTAAAAGAGCTTCTTTGTTCTTCAAAAAAAGTTAAGAGCATAGATATAGAGCTTATTAAAGATTTGGGTGGATTAAAGAAAGCAAAGCAATTAGCTAATCAATATTATAAAAAGTCTATTGAGTGTGCAATGAAAATAAAGAACTTAGATATCAGGGAAGAAATGATAGAATTATCCAATAATGCTCTTAATAGGGAAAAATGAGTTTTAGTCAGAAAAGTCATTACACAAAAGATGAGCTTGTTGCATGTTCTAATGGCGAGCTATTCACGAATGATGGTGATGGAAGATTGCCATCAGATCAAATGCTAATGTTTGATGAGATTATTAACATAAATGACCATTCTGGGAATTATGATAATGGCTCAATTGAAGCAACTCTTGATATAAATCCTAATTTATGGTTTTTTGATTGTCACTTCAAAGAAGATCCTGTTATGCCGGGCTGTCTAGGCTTAGATGCAATGTGGCAACTTTTGGGTTTTTATCTATTATGGACAGGTCTCCCTGGTATTGGAAGAGCGCTTGGCGCAGACAATATTAAATTCTTTGGTCAAGTTCTTCCAAGTGCTAAAAAAGTTACATATAGATTAGATATTAAGAGAGTAATAAATAGAGGTGCTATAGTTGGTCTTGCTGATGGTGAGATGTATGTTGATGATAAAAAAATCTATACTGCTGAAAAACTAAAGGTTGGATTATTTAAGGATCCAAGTAATTTTTAATGAAAAACGTAGTCATAACAGGTATTGGAATTAAATCTTGTATAGGTGGCAGTTATGATGAAGTTCTAGCAAGTTTACAAAATGGGAGATCTGGTATCGTCTTCAATGAAACTTATTCTGAAATGGGTTTTAGAAGTTGTGTTTCAGGATCAGTAGATATTAACCTGTCTGAATATATCGATAGAAAATTATTAAGATTTATGGGGGAGTCAGCTGGATATGCTTATTTAGCTACGAAAGATGCTTTAATCATGGCAGGTATTGACGAAAGAGATCTAGATTCTCCAAAAATTGGCATTGTTGCAGGATCTGGTGGAGCCTCAACTAGAGTTATGGTAACAAGTGGAGATATAGCAAGAGAAAAAGGACCAAAAAGAATTGGGCCTTATGGTGTCACCAAAAGTATGTCTAGCTCAATATCAGCTATTATTGCTACTGCTCTTAAATTAAAAGGTATTAATTATTCTATATCTTCAGCATGCGCAACTAGCGCTCATTGTATAGGGCATGCTGCAGACTTAATAAAAAGTGGTCAACAAGATATAGTAATTGCAGGAGGAAGTGATGATGAGCATTGGAGTTCCTCATGTCTATTCGATGCAATGGGTGCCCTTTCATCAAACTATAATTCAACGCCAACAACTGCATCGAGACCATATGACTCAAATAGGGATGGTTTTGTAATCTCAGGTGGTGCCGGAATGATAATACTCGAAGAAGAGGAACATGCAAAGAAAAGAGGCGCCAAAATCTTAGCAAAATTATCTGGATACTTCGCCAATTCAGATGGTTACGATATGGTTGCGCCATCAGGTGAAGGAGCTTTGAGATGCATGGAAGGAGCAATTAAACAATCGAACGTCAAAATCGATTATATTAACACTCATGGAACAAGCACTCCTGTAGGAGATGCTGCTGAGTTGAATGCTATCAAACAATTATTTAGCTCAGAAGGCCCTATGATCAGTTCTACAAAATCAATGACTGGTCATTCTCTTGGTGCAACAGGTGCTCATGAGGCAATATATTCAATCATGATGATAAATGAAAAATTTATAGCGCCTTCAATTAATATTGAATCATTATGTGATGAGGCCAAGGGTCTTGATATTATTACTGAGACAAAAGAAGTGGTTATTAAAAATATATTAAGCAACTCTTTTGGTTTTGGTGGAACTAATGCAAGTCTTGTTATTAGTAAGTATTAATATAGATTCAATAAAGCGTCTTTAGTATACGGAATTACATCATTTAACCTGCCTTCTTTCATTTTTACTACCCACTCATAGTCAGAGAGCAATGCTCTACCAACTGCAATAAGGTCATACTTCTCTTTTGCAATATCATCTAGAGCTTTATCTATGCTAGTTGGTTTAGCTGGCGCAGTCATATCAATAAAATCAGAATCAAGTCCAACACTTCCGACGCCTATTGTTGGAATATTAGAAATTTTCTTTGTCCAATATGCTAAATTTTCTTCTGAGTCTTCAAATTCACTTTCCCAGAACCTTCTCATGCTTGAATGAAGAAAGTCTAGTCCAGCTTCTACCGGTGGTATTAATATTTTTCTTAGATCATCTGGGGTAGAAGCAAGTTTCGCACTAAAATCATGTTGCTTCCATTGAGAGAATCTTAAACCAACTATAAATGTATCATCTACATTTTCTTTAACTGCTTTAATAATATCTGATACAAATTGAGAACGTTTTCCGATTGAGCCACCATACGAATCTTCACGAATATTTGTACCACCCCATAAAAAATTATCTATTAAATATCCGTGAGCTCCATGAATTTCAACCCCGTCAAATCCAAGATCCTGACATATTTTTGCATCTGATGCATATGCATCTATTGTTTCTTTAATGTCTTTTATTGTCATTTCGTGAGCAACCTTCCTTCCAGGTTTGACCAAACCAGACGCTGTATATCCAGGAACTTCTGGGTTCGGTTGCATGCCAAGTTTTCTAAATCCTCCACAATGCCAAAGCTGTGCAATTACAGCTCCATTATTATTTTTTATTCCATCAACTACTTTTTTCCAACCCTCTCTGGCTTCATTCGTATCTAATCTTGGAACATTTGGATAAGCACTTGATGCTTTGTGGCTAACTTCAATTCCTTCTGTAATTATTAACCCTACTTCTGCCTTAGCGCGCCTTGCGTAATATGAAATAACATCATCTGTAGGTATTCCTCCTGGTGATTGATTTCTTGTCATTGGGGCCATTACAACCCTGTTTCTTAAAACTAAGTTTTTTAATTTATATTCTTCAAAAAGCATAGTTATTTTTAGCCTTCGTCATTAAATTGTGATTCTCTCCATGGGAAGTCAGGAGGTAAATCTGATGAAATTTTGTTTTTAAAATCTGCATCTCTTTTTTCTAAAAAAGACATAACTCCCTCTTTGGCATCTTCAGAAGCTCCTCTAGAATTTATTAGCTTACTTTCAATGATATGAGAATTTTCAGGGTTACTATCTGCTGATAATGACCATAGCATATGTCTTGTCATTGCAACTGAAACTGGTGCACTTGAATTACAAAATAAATCAGAAATTTCAATAGCTTTTGTTAAAAGTTCATTATCTTCAACTACATAGTTGACTAAACCAATTCTTAAAGCTTCTGAAGAATCAATGATTTTTCCTGAATAGCATAATTCCAATGCCATTGGTATTCCCACAATTTTAGGAAGAAACCAACTTGCACAACCATCAGGAACAATACCTCTTTTTGCAAAAACAAATCCAAATCTTGAACTTTTAGAGGCAATTCTTAAATCAGTTGGTAATTGCATCGTTGCTCCTACTCCAATAGCATCTCCATTACATGCAGAAATAATAGGTTTAAGAGAGTTATAAATCTTTAAATTTAATATCCCTCCAGCATCTCGTCTAAAATCTGAGGCATATTTTGCTTTTGTATCAAAACTTTTATCAAATGTTTTTTCTCCACCTGATAGATCTGCCCCTGCACAGAAAGCTTTTCCTGATCCTGTTAAAACAAGTGATTTAATATTGTCATTTGTATTTGTTATATCAATAGCATCGGTCATGTCATCTAACATTTGCATATTAAATGCATTGAGCTTTTCAGGTCTATTTAATTTAAGAAATGCTACTGAGTTTACTTCTTCAAGAGAAATAGTCTCATATTCTTTTAACAAAATTTGTCTTTAAAAAGGAATATCATCATCTGTTAAACCAGGCCCGCTATCATCTTCTGGAAATGGAGTATTTGATGAATCATTGGCTTGAGTTGGAGATTCTGAAGTATTTCTTGAGCCTAACATGGTTAGCTGGTTGCCAAGAACTTCAGTTGTCCATCTATCTTTACCTTCTTTATCTTGCCATTTACGAGTTTGTATTTTTCCTTCAATATAAACACTAGATCCTTTATCCAAATATTTCTCAGCTATCTCAGCTAAGTTTCCAAAAAATACAACTCTATGCCATTCTGTTTTGTCTCTATTTTCGCCGCTTTCTTTATCTTTCCATGATTCAGTTGTAGCTATTGATATATTTGCTACCGCTGTTTGAGTTGCTGTATACCTCATTTCTGGTTTTTGTCCAAGATTGCCAACTAAAATTACTTTATTTACGCCTCTACTCATAATTACCTCTTATAATATGTAGAAGTTTAACCTAATTTAATTTTTTCATCACGGAATTTTTATTTCATATGGATAGTATTTTTATAAAAGGCGCAAGAACGCATAATTTAAAGAATGTAAGTCTCGAAATACCAAGAAACAAGATAGTAGTAATTACAGGACTATCTGGTTCTGGTAAATCGTCTCTTGCGTTTGATACTCTTTATGCAGAAGGTCAAAGAAGATATGTAGAATCATTATCAACATATGCCAGAAGGTTCTTGTCTATGATGGAGAAGCCAGACGTAGATCAAATCGAAGGACTATCTCCAGCTATTTCAATTGAACAAAAATCGACATCGCATAATCCAAGATCTACTGTTGGTACTGTCACAGAAATTTATGATTACCTTAGACTTCTATATTCAAGAATAGGCACTCCAGTATGTCCTGATCACAATGAAGAATTAAAAGCAAAAACTGTTTCTGAAATATGTGACGAAATTCTTAAGCTCAAGGAAGGATCAAAAATTATGATAATGGCTCCTGTTGTAAGAGGTAAAAAAGGTGAACATCTTGCTATTTATGATGATCTTAGAAAGAGCGGCTACGTGAGAGTCAAAGTTAATGGTGTCGTTTATCCTATTGAAGAATTTCCAGACCTTGAAAAAAATAAAAAGCATGACATTTCAGCTGTAATAGATAGGTTAGTAATTAAATCTGGAAATGATATAAGATCAAGAATATCTGAATCTGTTGAGACATCTCTTCTTTTATCGGATGGACTTGTTGAATTAGAAGAGCTTGATTCAAAGTCAAGCACATTGTATTCATCAAATTTTTCTTGCTCAAAATGTGGTTACGGAGTTCCTGAATTAGAGCCAAGAATGTTTTCATTTAATAATCCATACGGAGCTTGCACTAAATGCGATGGACTGGGTGTAATACAGTTTTTTAGTGAAAAAATGTTAATACCTGATATTGATGTCTCTATTGCAAGTGGTGCCATTAAAGGTTGGACTAGAAGAAATAGATTTTACTATTACCAGTTACGCTGTCTTAGCAACCATTTTAATTTTACTTTAACAACAAAATGGAAAGACTATCCTCAAGACATCAAAGATATTATTTTATGGGGAACCAAAGAAAAAATAGATTTTTCTCATAGATTTAGAAGTGGTAGTCGAATAATTAGAAAACATAAATTTGAAGGAATTATCCCAAGCACTGAAAGAAGATTTAAGGAAACTGACTCAGAATATATAAGAAATGAGTTATCAAAGTTGATGTCTGAAAGTGAATGTAATGAATGTGATGGATCAAGATTAAACACTTATGCAAAAAATGTTTTTATAAATAATACTCAAATACATGATATTACCAATCTTCGTATAAGCGACTCCCTTAATTTTATAAAAAATATGAAGCTGGATGGTTCAAAGAAAAAAATTGCAGAAAAAATACTAAAAGAGATTTTAGACAGACTCACATTTCTTGAAGATGTAGGACTTAATTATCTTACTTTAAGTAGAAGTGCTGATACTTTGTCTGGGGGAGAGGCGCAAAGAATTAGACTTGCTAGTCAAATTGGTTCTGGTCTAGTTGGCGTAACATATGTCCTAGATGAACCTTCTATAGGCTTACATCAAAGAGACAACACTAAATTAATTAAAACCCTAAATAATCTCAAGAGTTTGGGTAACACGGTTATTGTTGTTGAGCATGATGAAGAAGCAATTAGGTCAGCTGATCATATTATAGATATAGGGCCAGGGGCAGGTAAGCATGGTGGAGAAATATGTGCAGAAGGAGATTTAAATTCTATTTTAAGAAATAAAAATTCAATCACCGCAAAGTATTTGTCTGGAAAAAAGAAAATAAATATTCCTTCTAAAAGATCTAAACCAACGAACGAGAATATTAAAATTATTAATGCATCTGAAAATAACCTTAAAGAAATAACTGCAGCTATACCTATTGGTTTATTTACATGTATAACTGGTGTATCTGGATCTGGTAAATCATCCTTAATTAATCAAACACTATTACCAATAAGCTCTTTCATATTAAATAAATCTAAACTGTCTAAGGAGATTAAATGTGAAAAAATCGAAGGGCTTGATCACCTAGATAAGGTTATTAGTATTGATCAATCTCCTATTGGAAGAACGCCAAGATCAAATCCCGCAACATATACAGGACTTTTTTCCCATATAAGAGATCTTTTATCACAAACAGTCGAGGCAAGGTCTAGGGGATATAAACCAGGTAGATTTAGTTTTAATGTTAAGGGAGGAAGATGTGAGGCATGTCAGGGAGATGGAATGATTAAAGTAGAAATGCATTTCTTGGCTGATGTTTATGTTAAATGTGATGTATGTGAAGGTGACAGATATAATGAACAAACACTAGAAATTAAATTCAAAGATAAAAATATTAGCGATATCTTGAATATGACTGTTGAAGAGGCTCTGAGTTTCTTTGATGCTCATCCTTCCATAAAAAAGAAACTGATGACTCTTAATGATGTTGGTCTTGGTTATATTACTTTGGGGCAATCTGCTTTAACTTTATCGGGAGGCGAAGCACAAAGGATTAAATTATCAAAAGAGCTATCAAAAAGAAGCACCGGAAAAACTTTGTTCGTCTTAGACGAACCAACTACAGGCCTTCACTTTGCAGATATAGAATTATTGCTAACAGTTTTAGAGAGATTAAAGAAACAAGGAAATACTATTGTTGTAATTGAGCACAATCTGGACGTAGTTAAAACTGCTGATTGGATTATCGATTTAGGTCCAGAGGGAGGCTCAGACGGTGGTAGAATTGTGGCACAAGGTAGTCCTGAAGATGTTGCAAAAGAAAAGAAGTCTTTTACAGGGCAATTCTTAAAGAAGATCTTAGATTAAGCTGCTGATTCTTCTTCTTTTAATTCAGGCTCATCAGCGCTTTCAATATCTTCCATCTTTCTGTCAACAAGCTCTATGTAGGCCATATCAGCCTTGTCACCAGGCCTAAACCCAGCCTTAATGATTCGTGTATAGCCACCATTTCTATCTTTAGCATTTACAGAAACTTCAGTAAAAAGTTTAGCGACAGCTGAGTCAGATCTTAATTTGCTAAAAACATGTCTACGATTAGCAACAGTATCATTTTTACCAATAGTAATTAATGGTTCAACAAATCTTCTTAACTCTTTTGCTTTTGGTAATGTTGTTTTAATAATATCTCTCTCGATAAGAGCTATTGCAAGATTTTTAAATAATGCTTTTCTATGCGATGAGTTTCTATTAAATTTTCTACCTGCTTTCTTATGTCTCATTTTTTATCCTACTGGAGGCCAGTTTTCTACATTCATACCTAATGAAAGATTTTTTGAAGCTAAAACATCTTTGATTTCATTTAAAGACTTCTTTCCTAAGTTAGGAGTCTTAAGTAGATCAAATTCAGACCTATGAATTAAATCTCCAATAAGAAATATACTCTCAGCTTTAAGGCAATTGGTAGATCTAACTGTAAGTTCTAATTCTTCAATAGATCTTAATAATATAGGATCAAAGTCATTCTGATCTTTCTTAGCTTCCTGTTCGGCAATTGCATCTAGATCAACAAAAGAACTCAACTGTTGTTGAAGGATTGTTGCACAATGTTCAATTGCCATCTTTGGATCAATAGTTCCATCAGTTTCAAGTTCAATAACTAATTTATCTAAGTCGGTTCTTTTTCCTGACCTAGCATTATCGACCGTATAGGAAACTCTTCTTACTGGGCTATATGAAGCGTCTACTTTAAGTGCTCCAACTACAATGTCTTCATCCTCTCTCAAGTCAGCAGGTTCATAACCTCTTCCGGTTTTAACAGTTAATGTCATCTTAAGATTAACCTTGTCTACAATAGTAGCTACATGAAAATCTTGATTCACTAGTTCAACATTACCGGGAACGTCAAAAGATGATGCTAATACATCACATGGACCAGTAATATCTAGGGTTATCTCTGCGGAATCACCTTCTATTAGATTAATTGGCATATCCTTAATATTAAGTAATATATTAATTACATCCTCTCTGATTCCCTCTATTGTGCTGTATTCGTGGGATATACCATCAATCGATACATCTGTTACAGCAGCTCCAGGCATAGATGAAAGAAGAATTCTTCTTAAAGCGTTGCCTAATGTGTGTCCAAAGCCTCTTTCTAAAGGCTCAAGTGTAACCTTTGATAAAGTTGGTGATACGTCATCAACTTGTATTTCAGTTGGTACTAATAGGTCTATTACTGATGTTTGCATAATTTTTCT
This sequence comes from uncultured SAR86 cluster bacterium, assembly GCA_902517425.1. Classification (GTDB taxonomy): domain Bacteria; phylum Pseudomonadota; class Gammaproteobacteria; order Magnimaribacterales; family D2472; genus SAR86A. Next base: position 57,742 of record CABYCI010000003.1, read on the forward strand.
CCGCCTTTGTTAGATTATTTTGAGTAAAGCTCAATGATGAGATTCTCATTAATTTCTGTACTTAAATCTGTTCTATCTGGTACTGATTTAAATACGCCTTTTAACTTTTGGTTATCAACTTCCAACCAATCACATTCTTCTCTTGATTCTGCAATTTTTAAAGCTGCAGCAATTCTTAAATGTCCTCTTTTTGACTCTCTTACCTCTATTTCATCACCTGGTTGAACTTGATAAGAAGGAATGTTCACAGTTTTATTATTTACCATAAACGCCTTATGGGAAACCATTTGTCTTGCCTCAGCCCTAGTCGATCCAAAACCCATTCTATAAACTACGTTATCTAATCTTTTTTCAAGCAATGAAAGTAAGTTTTCACCGGTATTTCCTTTCAATGAGGCAGCTTTCTTATAGTAATTTCTAAATTGTTTTTCCAGAACTCCATACATTCTTCTTACTTTTTGTTTTTCTCTAAGCTGTAAACCATAATCCGACAATCTTCCTCTTCTTGCGCCGTGAACTCCAGGAACTGTGTCCATATTACATTTAGATTCGATTGCTCTTACTCCACTTTTAAGAAGTAAATCAGTGCCCTCTCTTCTAGAAAGTCTTAATGATGGTCCTCTATATCTAGCCATTTATTTCTCCTTTATACTCTTCTTTTTTTAGATGGTCTGCATCCATTATGTGGAAGCGGCGTGACATCTGTAATACTTTTTATCTTAAGACCACATGAATTAAGAGATCTTATTGCCGACTCTCTTCCTCCGCCAGGACCTTTGACCTTCACATCTAAATTTATCATTCCAAATTCCTTAGCAGCATTTCCAGCCTTATCGGCTGCAATCTGAGCTGCAAAAGGCGTACTTTTTCTAGAACCTTTAAAACCAGAACCACCAGAAGTTGCCCAGCAGATTGTATTTCCTTGCTTGTCAGTAATGGTCACAATTGTGTTATTAAAAGACGAATGGATGTGGGCCACTCCGTCAGTAACAATTTTCTTATTTTTCTTTCCCTTAACTGCCATTATTATCCTCTCATAGGCTTCTTAGGCCCTTTTCTTGTTCTTGCATTATTTTTAGTATTTTGTCCTCTTGTTGGCAATTTTCTTCTATGCCTTATCCCTCGATAACTTGCTAAATCCATTAATCGTTTAATGTTTGTGCTGATATTTCTTCGAAGATCTCCCTCTACAGTATGAGTTGCTACTGCATTTCTTATGTTTTCTATTTCTTCTTCAGAAAGGTCAGATATTTTTCTTGTGTAATCTATTTTTAACGACTCACATATATCTTGTGCTGTTTTTCTTCCAATACCAAAAATGTGAGTTAAAGAAATCTCTACATGTTTGTTTTCCGGAATATTTACTCCTGCTATCCTTGCCATAACTTAACCTTGCCTCTGTTTGTGTTTTGGATCTGTTTTACAAATTACAAATAAGACACCATTTCTTCTTACAATTTTGCAATTCCTACATATTTTTTTGACTGATGCTTTAACTTTCATATTACCTTTTATAATTTTTTAAATTAGCTTTTTTCATCAAAGATGCATATTGAGATGACATCATATGAGATTGAACTTGTGCCATAAAATCCATTAAAACAACTACAATAATTAATACTGAAGTTCCTCCAATTGATATCGTTGGAGAAATTCCAGCAAAATTAATTAACGCTAATGGAAGTAAGCATATTAATGTTAGGTATATTGCTCCAAAGACAGTTAATCTTGCTAAAACTGAATCAATATAATTTGCAGTTTGTTCACCTGGTCTTATACCTGCGATATATGCTCCTGATCTTTTAAGATTATCTGAAACATCTTTCGTATTAAATGTTAAGGCCAACCAAATAAAACAGAAACTAATTATTAATCCTGCAAAAACTATAATGTAAAGTGGTTGTCCTGGATTTAAAGCCAACGAGAAACTTTGAAGGAAACTTAGTGATTCGTTTTCTCCAAACCAAGTAGAAAGTGAAGCTGGAAATAAAAGAAACGTGCTTGCAAAGATTGCCGGAATGACGCCAGCCATATTAACTTTAAAAGGAAGATGGCTAGTTTGAGCTTGCATAAGCCTTCTGCCTTGTTGTCTTTGAGCATAATTAACTGTTATTCTTCTTTGCCCTCTTTCAATAAATACCACTACTGCAATAACTGACATAGAGAGTAGTGCTATTCCTATCAAGAGAAGAATACTTAAGTCACCTTGTCTTGATTGCTCTAATGCTTGTCCTATAGCACCAGGAATACCAGTAAGTATGCTTGTTGCGATAATGATTGAAATGCCATTACCTATCCCTCTCTCAGAAACCTGTTCACCTAACCACATTAAGAACATTGTTCCAGCTACAACTGAGAATACAGCAGATACAAAGAAAGATGGACCAGGAACATATGCAAGTCCACTCGCTGATAATGTTACAGCTAATGCAGATGCTTGAATGAAAGCAAGAACTGCGGTTCCATATCTTGTGTATTGAGTGATTTTATTTCTTCCTGCTTGGCCATCTTTTTTAAGCTCTTGAAGATACGGAATTGAATTAGAAAAAAGTTGCATGATAATTGCTGAAGAAATGTACGGGACAACATTTAATGCGAAAATACTCATTCTTTCTAATGCACCACCTGAAAATAAATTGAACATTTCAATTATGGTTCCCTGATTCTGCTGAAATAAAGCTGCAAGCCTATCTGGATCTATGCCAGGGATAGGTATATGAGTACCTATTCTATAAACAAGAATAGCGAAGAAAACGAAACGAAGTCGTTTCCAAAGATCACTCATGTTTCCTTGTTCGCTCATTATTCCTTATTACCTTTTAAATCTTTTTTTAAATCAGCTTCAATAATTTTACCGCCAGCTTTTTCAATTGATTCTTTTGCGCCTTTAGAAACCGCCAACCCTTCAACTGTTACTTTTGATTCAATAACAGAATTGCCAAAGATCTTAACTTTATTAACAGATTTACTTATTATTTTGTTTTCTTTAAGAGTTTTAAGATTAATGATATCCATGCCATT
>CABYCI010000004.1 GCA_902517425.1 uncultured SAR86 cluster bacterium
AGAATACCAGTTTCACCCTTATTAATTTTATCAACAATTGTTCCTTTATTGTCAATTATAGCGGAAATTCCATCATTCGTTGCTCTAATTGTCCATCTATTATTTTCAATTGATCTAATTCTAGCAATACTTAAGTGCTGATATGGCCCAATTGAATTTCCAAACCAGGTATCATTTGAAACATTAATCATTAAAAGAGAACTTTTGTTCATTTTACGGACTGTATTAGGAAAAGCTATATCAAAACAAATAGGCGAAGCTATAGATATGTCTTTATTGATTTTTATATTTGGTTGATTCTTGAGCCCATGTGAGACATTTGACATAGGTAGGTCGAAAAAATCTATTATTCCTCTCAAATTTTCAAAAAAAGGAATATATTCCCCAAATGGAACTAAATGGGTCTTTTTATAAGAATCCATCGTATTAATACTGTAAAACGTATTAAATACAGAATTATTATGATAATCCCAAGCACCCATAACTAGTTTCTCTGATTTAGGTATTTTACTAAGAAATTTGCTAAATTTATCGGTCTTTATTGGGTATGGAAGCTCGGCTTCAGGTAAAACAATAATTTCAGAGCTTTTTGAGGCCAACGTTATCATACTGATAAGATTTTTTTCAATTTGATTATAATAATCCTTTTCATATTTCAAGAACGGATCTGAGGATGGTTGAATAATGGAAATCATAGTGCCGTCTTTGATTTCATTTAATGATTTATAGTTTGGTATTAATGAGATTATTAGAATAAAAATAATTGAGAAGAAAACTTTTTTCTTATCATAAAATACAACCAAGCAAGTGCAGAAAATATAAATCAACAATGAGGCAGCTGTAACACCAAAAAGAGGATATATGTTCTGGGTTATAGTATCCAAATATATATTCCCTGGTATTAACCATGGAACTCCATTTAATAAATAATATCTGCTTAATTCGCTTATTACTAATAAGCTTGAAACAACTAATGTTGTTATATATTTACTTGTTATATTAAGCTTTTCTAAATAGGTTTTTATAAGCAAGACAGGGCATGTGAAAACTATCGATAAGATTAATACCAAAGATACAAATATTGCAGAAGATAATAATATACTTGTCTCTCCATAATAGTAAACACTCACTATTATCCATGACATCCCAAATCCCCAATGTCCTAATCCCCATGAAATAACCTTCAAAAATCTACTATCTTTTTCATGAAGTAATATATTAATTAGGTATGCATAAGATATAAATATAAGGGGCTTAAACGAGAAGGGTGCAAATGCAAATATTCCAATCAGTCCAATAATAAATGGGACTAAAAGATTTTTTATTTTCATGTAATCTTGCTTACTTTGAATGTCTTAATTCTTCTAGCATTAGTATCTGATACTTCAATAGATACATTTTCTAATGTAATTTTATCTCCAGTCTTTGGAAGAACTCCGAATTTAGATATAAATAGTCCTCCTAAGGTTTCAGCATCAATAGAAAGTGGGTCTATTTTAAGATTAAAAAAACTTATAAACTCCTCTAGTTCAATTTTAGCATCAACTCTGAAATTATTATCAGCTATTTCAATGATTTCATTTAAATCGACATCGTGTTCGTCCTCAATTTCACCAACTAATTCTTCTAAAATATCTTCAATTGTAATTAAGCCACATATGGTGCCATATTCATCAATCACCACTGCTAAATGAGACTTATCTTCTTTAAATTCTTCTAATAAAGAATCAATTTTCTTAGTTTCTGGAACAACATTAAGGTCTCTTAGCATTTCACTAATGTCAAATTCTGTGGTGCCTTTAAATAATTTAGGCAAAATATCTTTAGCTAGAAGTATTCCTATGACTTCATTCCTTTCATTACCTAAAACTGGGTATCTTGAGTGTCCAGAATCAATGATCTTTTCAATTATTTCGTTGGTATCTTCATCAACTTGTATTGTTACCATATCAACTCTTGGAATCATTATTTCCTTAGCAGTAATATCCCCTAATCTAATTGCTTTAGTAGCAATTGACTCGGCTTCCTTGTCGATCACATTTTGGTCAAGAGCATCCTTAAGGAAATCAGTAACTTCCGATACTGACTGAGTTTTTATAAAAAATGGATTTCTAAAATACTTTTTTAATCTACTAATAAGTCCCGACGGGGGCTTGCCTTCTTCATTGTTATGCTTTTCGTTCATTTAATTATATGGGTCAGTAATGTTTAACTTATTTAACAAGGTCACTTCTTTTCTTTCCATAATATGTGCAACCTTATCATCTTCATGATCAAACCCTAATATATGATATATGCCATGGATTAACATGTGAATCATATGATCATCAAAAGTTTTATTTTGTTCTCTGGATTCTTTAATAATATAGTCGTAATTAATTGCTATGTCTCCAAGGTTGCCAGTTATAGATTTAGAAATATCTTTGTTTGTGAAAGACAGAACATTGGTAGATGATTCTTTATTTCTAAAATGACTATTTAATTTTAACATTTCTTTGTCTTTTACAATTTTGACATTTATTGACACATCGCTATCAAAATATTCTTCTTTTGATACTAATTCAAATGCTAATATGAATTTATTAAGAAGATCTTCTTGAATTTTGATGCCTTCCGCGCATATAACTTTTAGGGTCATTTATAGTTTTGTTTTTTCTTCAAAATATTTATAAGCATCAATTATTTTTTTAACCAAAGGGTGTCTTACAACATCTTTAGAGGAAAAGTTTGTAAAACCTACTCCATCTGTGCCTTGGATTACTTCTATTGAGTGTGAGAGTCCAGATTTAATCTGTTTGGGTAAGTCAATCTGAGTAAGATCTCCATTAATAACTAAATTAGAGCCAAACCCCATTCTTGTTAATACCATTTTCATCTGTTCTTTAGTTGTGTTCTGACTTTCATCAACAATAATGAATGAATTATTTAATGTTCTTCCTCTCATGTATGCTAATGGAGCTATTTCAACAATTCCTTTAGCTAGAAGGCTTTCTGTTTTATCGGTTCCTAACATCTCATACAGTGCATCATAAAGAGGGCGCAAATAAGGATCAACCTTCTGAGAAAGGTCGCCTGGTAAGAAACCAAGTTTTTCACCAGCCTCTACCGCCGGTCTAACGAGAATAATTCTATCAACTTTTTCTTTGAGTAAAGCATCAACAGCAGCCGCAACGGCCAGATAAGTTTTTCCAGTTCCCGCTGGCCCAATACCAAAATTAATTTCATAATTTTGAATACTTTCTAAATACTGACTTTGATTTTTACTTCTTGGAGCTATGATTTTTTTTGGTGTTTTTATCTTGATTTCTTTATTTAAGTTCATTCTGTCCTGATCATGTGTGCATAAATGAAGAGTCTCTTTTGTTATCTCATTTCCCTGTCCAGCTGTTTCATATAGACTCAACAAAGCATCTTTGGATAAATTTATATTATCTTCAGACCCAGAAATTTTAAGATTATTACCATTTTGAAATATCTTTACATCATACATTTTTTCTATGAATTTAAGATTTGAATTAAATTCACCTACAAACCTAATCATAATGTTTGCGTCCGATGGTTTTAATTCAAGATTAGTTAGGGAAGAGTCTTTGGACATTAATTTTGTAAATTACCTCTTAAACAATTTGGTAGTGCTTCATTTATTTGAATATTAATCATCTGGCCAACTAAATCAATATCGTTAGATGAAAAATTAACAATACGATTACAAATTGTTCTAGCTTGAAGCTGACCTGGATCTCTTTTTGATTGTCCATTTACAAGACAGTTCTGAACGGTACCAACTTTCTTTCTGCTATATCCGAATGATAGTTGGTTTAATCTATTCTGGAGAATATTCAATCTTTCTTTTTTCTCTTGCTGAGAAACATCATCTGGCATATCTGATGCGGTAGTATTTGGTCTGGGGCTATAGATAAAGCTAAATGACTCATCAAACTTAACTTCATTAATAATATTCATTGTTCCTTCAAAGTCCTCTATTGTTTCTCCTGGAAATCCAACAATGAAATCAGAAGAAAAACTCATATCTGGTCTAACTGACTTTATTTTCTCAATTAGATGTAGATATTTTTCAACGTTGTATCTCCTTCTCATTAATTTTAAAACTCTGTCAGACCCACTTTGTACAGGAAGATGAACGTGACTTACTAATTCTGGAACTCTATCGTAAACTTCAACTAAATCATCTTTAAATTCATGAGGGTGGCTAGTTGTGTATCTTATCCTTTCTATATTCTCAATCTTGGCTGTTAGCTCAATTAACTTAGCAAGTGATGATTTTTCTCCTTTATATGTTCCTTTGAAATTATTAACATTCTGTCCAAGAAGATTAATTTCTCTTGTGCCTTTATCTGCTAGTGCAGAAATCTCATTAAGGATATCTTCAATAGTTCTAGAAACTTCATGACCTCTGGTTTTAGGGACAACGCAGAAAGAACAATATTTATTACAACCTTCAATTATTGATACAAAGGCAGAAGGTTCTCCTGTTCCTCGAATTGGAATATGTGAAAATTTTTCTAGTTTTGGAAAAGATATATCTACTTGATTGATATTTGTATTTTCTTTCTCATTATATAACTCTGGAAGCTTATGAAGAGTTTGAGGTCCAAACACTATATCTACCGCTGGGGCTCTTTTAATAATTTTTTCTCCCTCTTGAGAAGCTACACAGCCACCAATTGCAATTTTGAGATTTGGATTTTTATCTTTAATTTTTCTCCATCTACCAATTTGATGAAAGACTCTTTCTTGAGCTTTCTCTCTGATTGAACATGTATTAAGAATAAGTAAATCTGCCTCTTCTTCGGTCTTAGCCATTTCAAAATCTTCTTTTTCTTCAAGTAAATCAAACATCTTTGCAGAATCATATTCATTCATCTGACAGCCGTGAGTTTTTATAAATAATTTTTTAGCCATATTAATTAGTATCTAAACTATAATTCTCAAATTAAATCCATATATATATCTAAGTATTATGAAAACAAAAAGTGTTTACAAGATAATTTTCGTTCAACTTGGTGAAATCTATGAAGTTTTTGCAAAACAAATATACCAAAGTGACATGTACGGTTTTATCGAGGTCGAAGAGTATATCTTCAATAAGGATAAACAGCTAGTAGTTGATCCTAGCTCTGAAAAATTGAAAAACGAATTTTCAAAAGTAGAAAGAAGTTACATTCCTATTAATTCAGTCATAAGAATCGATGAAGTTAACGAGACTGGCGAAGCAAAGATTAAGGAAAACAAAGGTCAAGTAAGCCCATTACCTTTAAACATCCAGCCATTCAATAAAAAAGATTGATTTAATCTGGCATAAAAAGATTTTTATAAAATCTGAGTTCTTCGACTGACTCTTTAATATCTCCTAACGCTCTATGAGATCCTTTCTTTTCGTATACTTGTGCTTCATTCATCCATCTAACAGCAACCTCTTTAAATGAAGAGACGTCGATATGTCTGTAATTGAAGTATGCTTCTAGCCTCGGCATATATTTAGATAAAAACCTTCTATCATGCGACACGGTGTTACCACACATTGGAGAAACTTTTTCACCGACATACTTTGATACAAATTCTAAGGTTTCTATCTCAGCAACTTGTTCTGTGATGACACTTTTTTTTACTTCATCTATAAGTCCAGATGAACCATGTTGCTTTTGATTCCAGTCATCCATTCCATTTAATAGTACGTCCGATTGAGAGATAATAAGATTTGGTCCTTCAGCAATAATGTTTAAATTTGAATCTGTTATAAGCGTAGCAATTTCTATAATTTTTTCTTTATCAGGATCTAATCCTGTCATTTCAAGATCGATCCAGATTAAGTTATCTCTTGATTGTAATGTTTTCATCTCTTCTTATAATCGCCTGTTTAGTGTATTTTGTTCTTATTATGAAAAAAGTTCAAACTGGCCAAGTAATAGAATTCTATTCTAATAGCTGTCTTGTTAAAACAGAATCTGGAAAATTAAACTGTTTGGCAATCAAAAATATAGTTGTCGGTGACTACGTTGAGGTAGAAATTATCCAAGATAGTAAAAAACATCTTGGAAATATTATCAAGGTTAAAAATAGATCTTCGGTCTTATCAAAAAAAAATGGTAACAAAGATAAGCTATTTGCAGCTAATATCACTCATGTTGGGATATTGGTTACGCCGGAGCCAAAAACATCGTCAGAGTTTATTGATAAATGGATTCTAAAAGCTATTTTTTCAGGTATTGAGCCATTCATTATAAATAATAAGATTGATATAGATTCAGATCAGGAATATTTGGATAAACTTGCTATCTATAAAGATATCAATATCAAGATAATAAGTTGCTCAGCAAAGTTTGGTGAAAACTTAGAGGTGCTACAACAATTTTTAGAAAGTAAATGTGTGTTATTTGTTGGAAATTCTGGAGCTGGGAAATCAACAGTTAGTTCGAAAGTTATTGGCCAAAAATTGAAAACAAATGAATTATCTAACAATCAAGGGGTTCATACTACCTCCGTATCCTCTTTGTATGAATTACCTAATAATATAAAAATAATTGATTCTCCTGGTATGCGTGATATTGAATTAGTTGAATATTCAAAAGGTAAAATAATAAATGGATTTGTTGAAATACTAGAGTCATCAGAAAGCTGCAAATATAATGACTGTAATCATATTAATAATGATGGATGTAATGTTTACAAGGACTTAATGAATGGCGTTATAAGTAAAAGCAGATACAATAATTTCATAAAATTTAGAGATAATTGATATATGAACAAAAAGACTCATTTTGGCTACCAAGAGGTAAAAGAATCTGAAAAAAGTAAATACGTAGGAGAGGTGTTTACTTCTGTTTCCAAAAACTATGACATTATGAATGATGCTATGTCTTTTGGTATGCATAGACTGTGGAAAAAAATTCTAGTTGAATTAGCTTCAGTCGGTAATGAAGATGTAATACTGGATATTGCGAGTGGGACTGGTGATATATCTAAGCTTATTTCTAAAGAATATCCTAATACTAGTATCTTTATGAGTGATATTAACTATGAAATGTTAAGTGAGGGAAGGGACAGAGCGATAAATGAAAGCTTTGATAATAACTGCACTTTTTGTCAGCTCAGTGGTGAGATATTGCCTTTTAAGGATAATGCCTTTGATTTAATTACAGTCGGATTTGGTCTAAGAAATTTTACAAATAAAGAAAAGGGGCTTGAAGAAATGAAAAGGTGTCTAAAAAGAGATGGCAAACTTTTAATTCTTGAGTTTTCAAAACCAATCAATCCAACATTTTCAAAAATATATGATTGGTATTCTTTTAATATTCTTCCAAAACTGGGTTCAATTCTTGCTAATGATTCTGATAGTTACCAGTATCTTGCAGAGTCGATAAGAATGCATCCTGACCAAGAAAATCTTAAGAAGATGATTATTGAATCTGGCTTTAAAGAAGCAAAATTTTATAACTTACTAAATGGGATAGTTGCCATCCATATTGGAAGCAATGATTAATATCAAAAGTGGTTTTAATAAACTGCTCAAAGATGTTGAAGAATCATCACCGAATTTAAAGAGCGCATTAAAGGAAATTGCTCCAATAGGCATTTGTATTAGTATTGAAGGACATAAAAAGATTTATTTGATTATAGATGGTGATGATTCTGATATTACTTTTCAGCAACAAAATTATGATTTTGAAATAAAAGGAACCCTAATAGAGTTATTAAGAGTGCTTGCTTCAGGAAAGGTTAATAAAAATCTTATATATGGAGATTCTGAGCTTGCTATTGTGTTTTTTAATGCAATTTATAAATCAAATATTGATTTGATATATTTGATTGATAAATATTTTGGTAATTTAACAGCCGTATTTACCTATGCTATTGTAAATAAGATCTTTGGATCATCTGAAGTATACAGTGACGAAAAACAAAGAAAATTAAGGAAGCGACTGAGGGATGTCGCTATAAGAATAGATAGAATAGAGGCTCTGAAAAGTTCATGAATTTTTTAATAGTGATATATGAATTGTTAAGAATGTCTGTAATAGGCATTAATAAGGGTATATTTTTAAACCCAAATGGTAAAAAATTAGCAAAATATTTAGAGTCTCTTGGTCCTATATTTACAAAATTTGGTCAATTGTTATCAACTAGAACAGATATTCTAGATTTTCAAACAGCTAAAGAACTAGAAAGCCTAACAGATAGTTGCAAACCATTTGATGTTTCAAAATTTAAAAAAATTGTTGAATCAGAGCTTGGAAACTCTATTGAAAATATATTTGATACTTTTGAAGAAACTCCATTAGCCGCTGCCTCGCTTGCACAAGTTCATGCTGCAAAACTAAAAAATGGAAATGAGGTTGTTATAAAAGTACTTCGTCCAAACATCGAAAAGAGTGTTAAAAAAAACCTACGGCTTCTAAAGGCTGCCGCAAGAATCTTTTCTTATATTTACAAAGATAGCTTTAGGCTAAAGCCAAATGAAGTCATAAGAGATTATGAAACAACAATTCTTAAGGAACTTGATCTAAAGTTAGAAGCTTCTAACACCAATTTAACAAGGAAAAATTTTCTTGATTCAAGTGAACTATACATACCAGAGGTTTATTGGGATCTTACAACTTCTGAGGTTATGGTTCTTGAAAAGATTGATGGCATCCCTTGCACAGATATTAAGCAGATAGAAGATCATGGAATAAATAAAAAAGCTCTAGCTGAGAATGGAGTTATGATTTTTCTTAATCAAGTCTTTAGAGATAATTTCTTTCATGCTGATATGCATCCAGGAAATATATTTGTTTCTAAAAAAAATCCAAGTGACCCAGGATATATTGCGATTGATTGCGCTATAACCGGTTCACTTTCAAATGATGAGAGGTATACATTAGCTAGAATGCTTCAGGCAGTCTTGAAGCAAAACTATAAATCTCTTGCAAACTTATTTATTACTTCTGGTTGGGTTAATGCTGACACCAATAACATAGAGCTTGAGAATACTCTTAGAGCTTGTTGCGAGCCAATCTTTGAAAAACCTTTATCAGAAATTGAGTTTGGCAAACTGCTCTTATATCTGTTTCAAAGCACCAGACAGTATGGATTGTCTCTCCAAACCTCTCTTGTTTTACTTCAAAAAACACTTATACATATAGAAGGTATGGGGCGACAAATATATCCAGAATTAGATTTCTGGGGTATAGCTGAACCTTATCTAGATAATTGGTTAACTGAACAATTTAGCCCTCTTAAACTTAAAGATTATATTGTAGAAAATAAAGAAGATTTATTGTTCAAGGCATCAGAAGTTCCTGGGATAGTGTATGAAGCTTTAGATGAGTTACGAAGTTATTCAAAGAATAAAGAATCAAATGCAAAAAAGATTGAAGAACTAGAAGTTCAGTTGTCTAATCAAAAATACCTCATTAGAGTTATTGGAATTGTTATAATAAGTACAATGGCTATCATAATGATAGTTTCATAGGAGAAATTATGGGCTTTGGCGGAATAAGTATTTGGCAGTTACTAATCATTTTAGTTGTTGTTTTTTTAATCTTTGGGAGTGGTAAATTAAAATCTCTTGGATCTGATCTTGGTTCAAGCATTAAGGGTTTTAAAAAAGCTGTCAAAGACGAAGAATCTAAAGAAAAAGAAGACTAAAATTGTTTCAAATTGGCTTTCTCGAAATTCTAATTATTTTTATATTAGGGCTGGTTATTATTGGTCCTAAAAGATTGCCTGAAGTATTAAAAATACTTATTAAGTTTTATAAAAGAATAGAGAACAAACTAAACACTTTCAAGAAAGACCTCGAGATAGATATTGGCGCTGATGAGCTCAAAAAAGATGTATTTAATGAGCTAAGGATGGAAGAGCTAGAAAATAATAAAGATTCAAAAGATGACTAAAGAGTCTATCTCAAATCATTTACTAGAACTAAGAACTAGATTACTAAAAGTTATTAGCTTATTTGGTATTTTAGTAATTGTAGGTATTCCGTTTGCATCGGAAATATATTCCTTTGTAGCAGCCCCTCTCATTAGCCTACTCCCTGATGGAAGCTCTATGATTGCAACTGAAGTTGCTTCACCATTCATGGCTCCAATTAAATTGGTCATTTATATTGCTCTGTTATTTTCAATGCCATGGTTGTTTTACCAATCATGGATATTTATATCCCCCGGGCTTTATAAAAATGAAAAAAGATTTACTGCTCCCCTAATGCTTTCAACTATTATTTTATTTTTTAGTGGTATTAGTTTTGCTTTTTTTATCGTCTGTCCAATAATTTTTAAATTCTTTATTGGTATGGCGCCTGATTCGATTCAGGTTATGACAGACATAAATCAGTATCTTAGTTTTATTTTCAAACTTGTTTTTGCTTTTGGCATAGCTTTTGAGATTCCAATAGCAACTATCCTCATAGTAAATAGTGGTCTAGCGTCAAAGGCATCCTTGATAAAAGCAAGGCCGTATTTGGTGGTTCTTTTCTTGGTTATTGGAATGTTATTAACTCCACCTGATATATTCTCACAATTATTCCTAGCAATACCAATGTGGATATTATTTGAAATTGGAATTATTTTTTCGAAAAATAAATAATTAATTATTAAGATTTATTAAAATTCTGTAAAAAATCCAAGGCATTATTAGCCAGGGCATTTGGGATTGAAGCGTAATTGTTCGATCATTGAATTCAAAAAGTATCGGATTTAAATATGGGCCAAGTGGTGATAGTGGAGCCCATGATAAGGGCTTACCCTCAGCTAATTGATCGTGATATAAAAACATTTCTACTAATATGTTTTGGCCAATACACCACGTTAATAAGATGCAAAAAGCGCTCCATTTCCATTTCTTAAAAACACTTACATCTTTTTTATGAGAGAGCCACATAATCCATGCTCCGCCTAATAAAACCGCACCAGCGTCTCCCATAGAGTTCATCAACCAATTTATATTTTCTGGAAGCCAATTATTCAGAGCTACTGATCTCCTAAGAGAAACTGAATCTCCATCTAACCAGCCATATGTGAACCAAAGCTCCCAGCCAAGCGCACAAACTATAACTCCAACAATATAAAAAGTTGGAACCCAACTTGGCAGTCTAGTTTTATTTTGAAAATAAACTAAAAGAGGTAAAAAAACTGCTAAATAAACTACGGTTATTACTCTGATCTCTTCAAAAGACATTAACTACAAGCCAAGTCTTTCAGTCCAGTTATCATCAGAAGGTCTTTGATGATTTATTATCATTTCAACTAATTCTTCTGGTGAATCAGATACTAATAGTTCTTGTAGATTTGAAGAAGAAATAAAGCCCTCATCAACTGCTTTGTTAAACCATTTTAGAAGATGGTCATAGTAGCCTTCAGTATTTAAGATACCTACAGGCTTATTGATAATTCCTAGTTGATTACTTGCCATAATTTCTGCAAGCTCATCTAAAGATCCCACACCCCCTGGTAAAACAATAAATGCGTCTGATCTGGACATAAATTCATCTTTTCTATCAAGCAAAGTCTCAGATATAACTATTTCATTTAATCTTGGATTAGCCAGCTCTAATGCATGCAAAGATTTAAGAGATATCCCTAAAACTTCAACCCCATTATCTAAGGCGGTATCAGAAATAATTTTCATAAGTCCTACATTTCCACCACCAAAAACAACATTTATTCCTTTTTTGGCAATAGATTTTGCAACAGACTTAGCAGCACTGGCATACTCTGGATTTTTACCCTCATGAGCTCCACAAAAAATTGAAATATTCTTCATAAAATTCTTATATTTTAAAATTAAAAGTTACTGGTCCGTTGTTGACCAAATTTATTTCCATGAATGCTCCAAATTTTCCCTCTTCAACTCTAAGAGATGTTTTTTTAAACTCATTCACAAATTTATCATACAGTAATTTTGCATCATCAGTTTTTGCAGCCTTATGAAAGCTTGGCTTGCTTCCTTTGTTGGTAATTGCAGCTAAAGTAAACTGACTAACTATTAAAACCTCTTCATCAGAATCTTTTAAAGATCTTGAAGTTATGCCTTTTGGACCATCAAGCATTCTAAATGTTATTAACTTATCAGTCATTTCCTTTACTTCTTTGAAACTGTCATTTACCTCAAAGCAAACAAAAAGAAGACAGCCTCTTTTAATTGAAGAAAAGATTTGGTCATCAACTATAACTTCAGCTTTGGAGACTCTTTGGACAGTTGCTAACAAATTTTATCTGTCTTCAAGCTCTTCTTCCCATTGGCCTAAAGAGGCAAGCTTATTCATTTCTGCCCTATGAGATAATTCGTCTTGAGAAATAAATTCATTTTCAGACTTTCCTTCCCAAGCCTTTAGAGCTGCAGCTTGAAGAGCTCTTCCATATGAAAAACTTAATTTCCATGAAAAGCCACCGATTTTATTCATTGCATCAAGATGAGCTGTCGCTATAACATCTGATTGACCTCCAGATAAAAATGTTATTCCAGGAAGTTCTGCTGGAACATTAGCAATTAAACAGTCTAATGTTTTCTTTGCAACCTCTTCAACACCTGCCTGATCGGCAGCATCTTTACCAGAAGTAACCATATTGGGTTTTAAAAGTGTCCCTTTGATATTAACACTAGCTTTTTCAAGATGGGAAAATAAAGATTTTAAAGATCTTTCTGTGGCTTCATAACATTCATCAATATTATGTTCGCCATCCATTAAAACCTCTGGTTCAACGATAGGAACCATGCCATTATCTTGAGCACATTTGGCATAATCAGCTAAGGCCTGCATATTTTCATCGATGCATCTGTCAGTTGGAATGCCATTGCCGATATTAATAACAGCTCTCCATTTTGTAAATTTTGCACCCATAGATGAGTACTCTTTTAATCTTTCATCTAAACCATCTAATCCTACTGTTACAGTTTCATTTGGACAATCTTCAATTGGCTGCAATCCTTTATCTACCTTGATGCCAGGAAGGGCGCCTTGATCAGATATTATATCTCTGAGCAAAGTTCCATCTTTTGCTTCTTGTCTTATTGTTTCGTCAAATAAAATTACTCCGCCTATATTCCCTTTCATACCTTTTGATCTAAAAAGCAATTCTCTATAGTCTCTTCTATTTTCTTCTGTTGAATCAACACCAATAGAATCAAACCTTTTTCCACAAGTTGGATTGCTTTCATCTGCTGCTAAGATTCCTTTTCCATCAGCAACTATAAAAGTTGCTATTTCTTCAACATTATTTAGTGACATAAATTAACTCCCTGTTTCTTTTGAATTTAAAACTTCGATTGATGGTAATGTCTTACCTTCCATAAATTCCAAAAAGGCTCCTCCGCCAGTTGAACAATATGATACATCATCTGGATTTATATATTTATTAATTGCAGATAAGGTTTCGCCTCCCCCAGCTAATGAAAAAGCTTCTGATTTTGAAATAGCTTTTGAGAGGCATCTTGTTCCTTCAGCAAAAAGATCATTTTCAAATACTCCAACAGGGCCATTCCAAAGGATAGTTTTTGCATCCTTTATTAAAGAGAGTGTTTCTTCTTCAATATGAAGATCTAAAATCATTTCTTCTTCTGTAATATCATTCACTGACTTTTCTTTTATATCTTTTCCTTCAAATGATTTAGATGTGGTGACAATTTTTGGAAGAACTATCTTCCCTTGATCAATAAGATCTTTTGCGATGTCTACCATTGAATTTTCAATCAAAGATTTTCCTATATCTAATCCTGAGGCTTTCAAAAAAGTATTTGCAATACCCCCGCCAACAATTATGTGATCGGCCACCGAATTGATATATGTTATTAATTCAAGTTTTGAAGAAACTTTAGCGCCTCCAATAATTGCTATATATGGTGCTTTGAAACTATCAAGAGCTTTTGATAAGAATTTATTTTCTTTCTCCATAAGAAGGCCTGCACAAGCAATTGAAGCATGTTCAATTGCAGCATGGGTCGAAGCTTGTTCTCTATGCGCTGTCCCAAACGCATCAAAAACATATATATCTCCTAGATTTGCTAATTTGCATCCTAAGTCTTTGCAGTTTTCTTTTTCACCATTAAAAAATCTTATATTTTCAAGAACTTGAATACCTGATTCGCTTTTAAAAATTTGTTCTGATTCTAAATCATCAATAACTTCACAAGACTCATTGATTATCTTGCTTAAAGATTCAGCAACAGGTTTTAAAGAAAATTTTTCATCAAAACTACCTTCTGTTGGCCTACCTAAATGGCTAATTAATAAAATTCTTGCTCCATGATTTAATGCAAACATGATAGTAGGAATACAAGCTTCTATTCTGGTCGAATCTAAAACAATACCATCTTTAATTGGCACATTCATGTCAACGCGTATTACAAGATTTTTAGTAGTTATATTTATTGAAGAGAGATTAATCATCAATTAATGATTTTGCTGTACCGACTACATTTTCTAAAGTAAATCCAAAATGTTCTAGCAATACGTTGCCTGGTGCTGACTCACCAAAGCTTTCTATACCAATAACTTTATCGCTTCTATTTAGAATTTTGTACCAAGAATTAGGGTGGCCACACTCAACAACAAGAACTGGTTTAGAAGTATCAATAATGGTGTTTTGATATTCTTCACTTTGATCTAAGAAGATATCTAATGATGGCATTGACACAACATTTGCATTAATTGAGTCTTTCTCTAGTTCTACTGAAGCGTCTAATGCTAACTGAAGCTCACTTCCTGATGCAACTATAGTGATATCAGAAGTGTCATTTGCTTTGAGTAAGTATCCACCCATTTGAATAGAATTAAGTTGTTCTGGTGTTCTAGTAATTGCTGAAGTACCTTGCCTACTAAAAATAAGGCATGTAGGAGTTTTTTTTGAACTCACTGCATCTTTCCAAGCAACGGCTGTCTCAACTAAATCAGCTGGCCTCCAATTATTTAAATTAGGCGTCGATCTTAAAGTTACCATATGTTCTATTGGCTGATGTGTTGGGCCATCTTCACCAAGAGCTACTGAATCATGAGTATAAACAAAAATGTTTGGAAGACCCATAAGAGCTGATAGTCTTACCGCATTTCTAGCATAATCGGTAAATACTAAGAAGGTGGCTCCGTATGGCTTAATCCCGCCATGTAGAACCATACCATTCATTATTGCAGACATTCCAAATTCCCTAACACCATAATTAATATGATTTCCAGAAGGGTTTTTGTTAGAGAAAGTTGAGCTAGATGCTGAATAAGTGTTATTAGACGGTGTTAAATCTGCTGATCCACCAATTAGTTCAGGCATTTCTTTTACAAAAAAATCTAAACAGGCCTTGGAAGCTTTTCGTGTTGCCATTGATGGATTGTTTAAATTGCAATCATCAAGAAACGCTTTAAAATTTTCTTCAAAGTTTTCAGGCATTTGTCCTTTTATTCTTCTAAGTAACTCGATTGATTCATCTGGATACTTTTCTTGATAGTTTTTAACTATTTCATCCCAATTAGCATTTACTTTGTTTCCAGAATCTTTCGAATTCCAAAATTCATATATATCTTCAGGTACTTCAAAAGGAGAGTATTGCCAATCGAGAGCTTTTCTCGTTTTTTCAATCTCTTCATCTCCCAATGGAGCGCCATGAACATCTGCAGTTCCAGACTTATTTGGCGAACCAAAACCAATTGTTGTTTTACAAAATATCATCGATGGCTTATTTGTTTCATTTTTTGCTTTAACTATTGCTTCATTAATGTCTTCAACGTTATGACCATCAACGCAGATTGTTTGCCAGCCATATCCATCAAATCTTTTGACTGAATCGTCTGTAAACCAATTTTCTATTTCTCCGTCAATAGAAATTCCATTCTGATCATAGAAACATATTAATTTTCCTAGATTATGAGTACTGGCAAAAGAACATGCCTCATGAGAAACACCCTCCATTAAGCAACCATCGCCAAGAAATACGTATGTATAGTGATCAATGGGTTTGATGTCTTCTTTGTTAAATTCTGCTGCCAATATCTTTTCAGATATCGCCATACCAACAGCATTTCCAATTCCTTGCCCTAAAGGACCTGTTGTTGTTTCTATACCTGTATCTAAATCATATTCTGGATGGCCTGGTGTTTTAGATCTTAATTGCCTGAAGTCTTTAATATCATCAATAGATAAAGCATATCCAGTAAGATGGAGCAAACTATATAAAAGCATTGAGCCATGACCATTTGATAATACAAATCTATCTCTATTGAACCAAGTTGGATTTAATGGATTATGTTGTAAATGATTCTTCCATAAAGCTGTAGCAATTTCTGCCATTCCCATGGGCATTCCGGGGTGACCTGAGTTTGCTTTTTGAACAGCATCAATCGACAAAAATCTAAGAGCATTTATTGGATCTGATTGGCGCAAAATTAATTTCCCCGTTTGCTTTAGTGGATAATAATATTTTTAAGATAAAAAGCATAGATAAAATTGAATTTTTTCAAATAAAGTAGTTAAATTGAGTGCGCATTATTTTTTTTTAAAAAATATTGTCATATTTTAGAGTTTCGGGGAGAAAACATATGAGTTACATTTTTACATCGGAATCAGTTTCCGCAGGGCATCCAGACAAGGTGTGTGATCAAATTTCAGATGCAGTTTTAGATGCATACTTATCAGAGGATCCAAATAGCAGGGTTGCTTGTGAAACTATGATTAAAAATAATATGGTTTTTATTGCTGGTGAAATAACATCACTAGGAAGTCCAGACTTAGAGCCAGTTGTCAGGAAAACCATTAATGATATTGGTTATGATACAGATGAATATGGTTTTAATGGAGATACCTGTGAATTTACAAATCTTGTATTTGAGCAATCGCCAGATATTTCTCAGGGAGTTACCGAAGGTGAAGGTGAAAACCTGGAACAAGGTGCTGGTGATCAGGGGTTAATGTTTGGCTATGCTTGCACAGAAACTGAATCATTAATGCCTCTACCAATTGATCTTTCACATAGATTGGTAAAGAAACAGGCCGATGTAATGAAAAGCAATGAACTGCCTTGGTTAAGGCCAGATGCTAAGAGCCAAGTGAGCGCAATTTATTCAGATGATGGAAAAACTATTGAAGGTTTATCTGCAATAGTACTTTCAACTCAACATGATGAGGACGTCACTCAAGAAGAAATAAAAGAAGGCGTAATGGAAAAAATTATTAAGCCTATCGTCCCTAATGAATGGATTTTAGACTCAACAAATATATACATAAATCCAACAGGTAAATTTGTTATTGGTGGTCCAGTTGGTGATTGCGGCCTTACTGGAAGAAAAATAATTGTTGATACCTATGGCGGTATGGCAAGGCATGGGGGTGGTGCTTTTTCTGGAAAAGACCCATCAAAAGTAGATCGATCAGCTGCATATGCTGCAAGATACGTAGCAAAAAATATTGTTGCTGCTGGTTTAGCCGATTATTGTGAAATACAAGTTTCATATGCCATCGGTGTTGCGAAACCAACATCTATAAATGTAAATACATTTAACAGTGAAAAAATATCAAAAGAAGCAATTGAAAAAATTGTAGAAGAAAAGTTTGATTTAAGACCTAAGAGTCTTATCAATATGCTTGATCTAAAAAGACCTATCTATCTTCCAACTGCTGCGTATGGACACTTTGGAAGAACTGATATTGATCTTTCGTGGGAAAGAACAGATAAAGCTTCAGAAATTTCACAATAAATATTAAATAAATTAAATAAGGAAATAAAAATGGAAAATGACTATAAAGTTGCTGATATAAATCTTGCTGAATTTGGAAGAAGGGAGATATCTCTTGCAGAAAATGAAATGCCAGCATTAATGGCTTTGAGAGATAAATATAGATCTGAGCAACCTCTTGCTGGTGCAAAAATTATGGGTTGTATTCATATGACAATTCAGACCGCTGTCTTAATGGAAACATTAATAGATTTGGGTGCTGAATTAAGATGGTCATCATGCAATATTTTTTCAACACAAGATCATGCAGCCGCAGCTATGGCAGCAAGAGGAGTCCCAACATTTGCTTGGAAAGGTGAAACAGATGAGGAGTTTGAGTGGTGTATTGAACAAACTATCTGTAAGGACGGCAAACCGTGGGATGCAAATATGATTCTTGATGATGGAAGTGATCTTACCGCCATGGTTCATGAAAAATTTCCTGAAATGTTGGAGACTATTCATGGCGTCTCAGAAGAAACCACAACAGGAGTTCATAGACTTAAAGAAATGCTTGAAAAGGGTGAATTAAAAGTTCCAGCAATTAATGTTAATGACTCTGTTACTAAGGCAAAAAATGATAACAAGTATGGTTGTAGACATAGTCTTAACGATGCTCTTAAAAGAGGTACCGATATGCTTCTAATGGGTAAAAGAGGTCTAGTGATTGGATACGGAGACGTTGGTAAGGGATCAGCAGCAAGTCTTGCTCAAGAAGGCATGATTGTAAGTGTTGTAGAATCCGATCCTATATGTGCTATGCAAGCATGCATGGATGGTTTTTCAGTTGTGTCCTGTTACAAAGATGGTTCTGTTACAAGAAATCCTGAAGACATTGATATGCAAGTTATGGGCAATACTGATTTGATTGTTACCACAACTGGTAACGTCAATGTTTGTGATTCAGCAATGCTAAGTACTCTAAAAAATACAGCAGTGGTTTGTAATATTGGTCACTTTGA
This sequence comes from uncultured SAR86 cluster bacterium, assembly GCA_902517425.1. Lineage (GTDB taxonomy): Bacteria > Pseudomonadota > Gammaproteobacteria > Magnimaribacterales > D2472 > SAR86A. Next base: position 18,661 of record CABYCI010000004.1, read on the forward strand.
TAATGAAATTGATACTGCATTCATGAGAGAAAACTATTATTGGGATGAAATAAAACCTCAAGTTCATAGAATTTTTAGGGATACAAAACCGGATGGCACTCCTGACCTTTCTAGTAAAAACTATCTTGTTCTTCTAGCTGAAGGTCGATTGGTTAATCTTGGTAACGCAACGGGACATCCAAGTAGAATTATGGATGGATCCTTTGCAAACCAAGTCCTTGCCCAGATACATTTATATAAACAAGGGTTTGCAAATATTAATGATGAAGATACTAAAGCAGAAATGATCACAGTTGAAGTTCTTCCTAAAAAGTTAGATGAAGAGGTTGCAGCTTTAATGGTTGCTGGCTTTGGCGGCACTATAACTCAGCTTACACAAGATCAAGCAGATTACATTAATGTCCCTAAAGAAGGTCCTTTCAAAGAAGAAAGTTACAAATATTAAAATTTAAAGTTCATATTATGGGTATTTTTGCCCATAATATGGCTTGTGAATATTTATAAAATAGTTATAACTCTTTGTCTCCTTATCTATCTCCATGGTTGTGGAGTCAAAGGCCCTATTATTTTTTAATACCTTAAATCTAGAATGGACTATTTTTCTTACAAAAATAACAAACTATATTGTGAAGATGTGGATCTTCAAGAAATAGCTAAGGAATGTGGAACTCCTTGTTATGTTTATTCAAAAAAAACATTAGAAAGGCATGTTGAAGTATACAAAAATGCTTTCAAAACTAAAGATAACTTAATTTGTTTTTTCAGTTAAATCCTTAAGCAACATCTCAATACTTGAATTGATAAATAAGAAGGGTTGTGGTTTTGATGTTGTTTCTGGCGGTGAGTTAAGAAGAGCTCTGCATGTTGGTGCTGATCCTAAGAAAATAATTTTTAGTGGTGTTGGCAAATCGTACGAAGAGATTCTTTTAGGAGTTCAAAATAATATTCTTTCTTTTAATATTGAGTCAGAAGCAGAGGTTTATAGAATTGAAGAAATTGCATCATCGCAGAACAAAATTGTAGATGTTGGCATCAGGTTCAATCCAGAAGTCGATTCTGGAGGGCATGAGTATATAAAAACTGGTAGAAAAGGAGATAAGTTTGGAATATCTTCAAATGATTCAATTTTAGAGATTGCTGATTATATTTATCAATCAAAAAATCTTAATTTAGTAGGCTTAGCGTGTCATATAGGATCTCAAATACTAGATCTAGAAAGCTATCGACTAACTGCTAAAAACATAAAAGAACTTTCAATTAATATAAAAAAGATTGGGCATAAATTAAATTTTCTTGATCTTGGAGGAGGTCTTGGAATTCCTTATGAAAATGATAAAACCCCATCACCTGAAGAATTAATCTCAATTATTGAAGAAGAACTAATAGATATAGACGAAATGATTGTTCTAGAGCCTGGTAGAAGTATTTCAGGAAATGCAGGAATTCTTCTTACTACAGTTGAATATATTAAAGATAATTTTTTAATTGCTGATGCAGCTATGAATGATCTTCTTAGGCCTGCTTTATACAAAGCAAAACATGACGTATGGAATTTGAAAGAAACAAAGACTATTGATCAAATTTGGACAATTGTTGGTCCAGTCTGTGAGTCATCGGATGTTATTGCAAAAGAGCATCGGATCAATGCTGATGAAGGCGATGTTCTTGCAATTAAGACTGCTGGTGCATATGGGTTTGTGATGTCTTCAAATTACAACTCTAGAATGCGACCAGCTGAAGTTCTAGTTGACGATGAAACATTCAATATTATCCGCTCAAGAGAATCATTTGATGATCTTATAAAAAATGAAATGAATCTAAATGATTAATTTTGAGAAATGGCATGGCAATGGGAATGATTTTGTCATTATTAACTCCATTGAGGAGAGCATTAAGCTAAAAAAAAGTTTTATAAAAAAAACTGCGGACCGGAATATGGGTGTTGGATTTGATCAGTTAATCCATATTGGGTTGCCTACAAAGGATAATCATGACTTCTTTGTAAAATTTTATAACGCTGATGGATCGGAGGCAGGAATGTGTCTAAATGGAATAAGATGTGCATCTTCATATGTTTGGAAAAAGAGCCTAGCACCCAAGAGAGAAATAAATCTAAGAACTAAGCATATGAATATAAAGTGTTCTCCTAAAGGAGATAGCCAAGTTTCGGCACTTATAAGAAGACCTTGTAAAATAGATAATCAATTACTAGATAAAAAATTAAAGAAAATTATTAGTAATGACATTTTCTTATCAAATATTGGTAATAATCATTTAGGAATTAAAATGCAGTCGGTGGAAAAAGTTGATCTAAATATGCTCTATAAAAAAATAGAGAAACTCATTAAGAGCTTAGATATAAATTTATCAATATTTACTAAGAAGGATAAATTCATCCAAATTAGAACATACGAAAATGGAGTTGGTGAAACTCTTTCATGTGGTTCGGCTGCTCTATGTGTTGCTTCACATTTTATAAATGATAAGGCAATAAAAATAAAATCATTTGGGGGACAGCTAAGATTTGAAAATCATCAAGATGGTATATTAATGTCTGGGCCTACTAATTTTATTTATAAAGGAAATATTGATGAGTAAAGAACTGGATCCTAAAGATGTAGAATTATTTCTATTAGATAATTTAAATTTCTTTGAATCAAGAGAATCTTTGGTTGGGGAGTTAAATTTTAAGCACTCTTCTGCTTCTGCAGCCTCTATTCTTGAGAGGCAGGTTAAAAAATTAAGAGAAGAGCATAAAAGTTTAATGGATCTTCTGTCGTCCTTTATAAAGACGGCATCTATTAATGAGGATCTTTTCAATAAATCAAAAGATCTAACGTTAGAGATTTTAGATTCTGGCACCAAGCAGGAGACCGTAAATGTAGTTGAATCAAGTTTTAGTAATGACTTTAAAGTTGATAAATGTTCGCTAGAATTTTATAAAAATACTGAGATTGACGAAATTGAAAATATTACTGGCCTTTCTTTTCATAAAGGGGCTATTCATTGTGGTTCTTTTTCATCCGAAAAAATGAATGCCTTATTTAAAGATGAGACTATTCAATCAATGGTAATTGCTGTGGTGGTTGTTAAAAATGAAATTGGGTTATTAAAACTTGGAAGTCTTGATAGAACTAAATATCTTGGCGATGAAGACACAACATTTATTCAATATATTAGAGATATTTTAGAAGTGAAATTAACTAAGTGATGTATGTCCATTGATAGTGATATTAAAGAATATTTAGTTTTTGTTTCACAGGTAAAAAATCTTTCAGAAAATACTACAAAATCATATCAACGAGATCTTAAAAAACTATGTTTATTTCTTGAGAGCCTTAAGATAACAGATTATACAGACGTAAGTATGGATATCTGTTCTGCATGGATTGGTGATTTGTTTTCACAAAATAATAACCCTAGGAGTATTCAAAGACATTTATCCTCAGCAAAGGGATTCTTTCGTTTTTTAAAAAAAAATAATCTAATTGCTGCCTCACCATTTGAATTGGTAACAGCTCCAAAGTCTGCGAGCAATTTGCCTGAAGTATTAACACCAGAAGATGTTGAGCAGCTTTTAAATTTTAAACCAAGTAGCCTTATTGAAATTCGTGATCTAGCAATTGTTGAAATGATGTATTCGTCAGGCTTGAGGGTTTCGGAAACAGTCAATATAAACGTTAGTGATTTTGAGGAAGGTATGAGTTTTCTGAGAGTGCTTGGTAAAGGATCTAAGACGAGATTAGTGCCTATTGGAAGATTTGCTATTTCCGCAATTAATAATTGGTTAGGTGAAAGAGACAAAATAGTTTCCAACACGGATGCTTTATTCTTAAATTCAAAAGGCACCAGATTAACCGTTAGAAGTGTTCAATTAAGACTAAAAAAAATGGCTTTAAAACAAGGTCTACCTCCTATTCATCCACATATGCTTAGACATAGCTTTGCAACGCATATGCTTGAATCAAGTGGTGATTTAAGAACAATACAAGAACTCTTAGGACATAGCTCATTATCAACAACTCAAATATATACAAAGCTTGATTATCAACATTTGGCAAAAATTTATGATCAAGCTCATCCACGTGCAAAAAAATGAAGAAAATTAAGTTAATTACATTTGATCTTGATGACACCCTTTGGGATAACGTCCCAACTATTACAAGAGCTGAGATTGATACAAGAAAATGGATTGAAAATAAAGTCGGAAAAATTGAGTGGGGTGACTTTAGTGACTTCCTTGATCTTAGAGAAATCCTAATAAAAGAAGATCCGATTATTGAATGGGATATAAGTAAGCTACGGAAGGAGATTTTTAGAAAAAAATTAGCTCACATAGAACCATTAAGTTTAAGAAACAAGCTTGTGGAAGAAGCTTTTTCTATCTTTATTAATAAAAGACATGAAGTTGAGTTATTTGATGGAGTTGAAGACGCATTAAAGATTTTATCTAAAAAATATATTCTAGGTGTTCTTACTAACGGTAACGCTGATGTATATAAGTTTAAATTCGGTAAGTATTTTAACTTTGCAATTAGTTCCTTGGAGGCTAAGAATAGCAAGCCTAATCGAGCTCATTTTGATGTGGCTATGCAGAAAACTAAAGACATAGCATATGATCAAATCCTTCACATTGGAGATCATCAAATTAATGACATTCTATTCGCATACAATCTTGGTATAGACACTTTGTGGTTTAATAATAATAATGCCGAGTGGGTTCAAGATTTTGAGAAACCTCAGGAATTTAATTCGTGGAATTTATTACCTGAAATAATAAAAAATAAATATGAGTGAAAAAGATTTATCAAAGGCTTTAAGAAATATCATTGAGAAAGAGCTTAAGAGTTTGAGCAAGTTATTACCCAAAGACGTTATATCAAATATTGAAAAGAAAATATCTCCACAAATTGAAGAGATTATTGAACAAAGCGGTTATGTTAAAAAGTCAAAGTACGATAATCTTGAAAGAATAATTGATGATTTAGAGGAAAGGGTTAAGGATTTAGAAAAAGATTAAAGTTGGCTTAGATATGTATCTATTCTTTCTGCATTCATAATAAAACTAGATTTAAGATTCTGCGAAGCTTCTTTAACTTCACTCATGTTAACTGCATCCCCCACTTGAATAACTCCAATCATAGCCATCATTACGTGAGGATCACATTGGTATACATACACACCTTCGGTATCCAAGGTAACGCTAATATCGCTATTTAGAGCGCCAGCCCAAGGTTTAGCACCTGTCGGCACCATCCCATCAATAGTTACAGAATTATGCGACATATCGGTAGCTTTAAAGTGCACTGTATCTCCCTTGGAAACTTTTATTACAGCCGGTTCAAATATCATCTGCCCACCCTCACCAGTGTTAAGCATTTTTACAATATGTTCGTTTCCTTCAGAAAGTTCTACTTTTTGAACCTCAATAGGAGCGGCTGCTACAACCTGACTTGCTTGAGATGAGCTTCCACAGTCTTGTCCCTCTAGACAAACTTGAACAGGAACTAACAATCTATTTTTTACTGCCTCATCATATTTTTTTCCATTAAAAAGCAACAAGAAGCACAGAGGAAGTATTAGTAAAAATATTTTATTTCTCATAAGTTATTAGGAATTAGATCTTTGAAGATCAACAACAAAATCAACAATGTTGAGCATTTCCTCATAAGATCTTTTAGTTTCAATAATATATTTGCCATCTACAACAATCATTGGAGTAGAATCTATCTTTAATTGTTTGGAATGTTTTGCATCACGATTTATTTTTTGTTTAATCGTAAATGAATTTAAGTATTGTTCTGTCATCTCAGGTGCAACACCAAAATTTTTCAAAAAATCTTTAATTCTCTTTGGCGTTTGAAGAAAGTTTCCCTCTTTATGAATTGTTACAAAAACTGCAGAATGAGTCGATGGATCTAATTTTAGTGCATCGATAGTGTAATAAAGTGCGGCATGTAATTGATGAACTGGGCTCCATGGTACTGGCATTTTTGAAAATTTAATATCGGATCCTTGTTTGGAAGCCCAATCATTAATTGCAGGTTCAAATGAATAACACCCACCGCATCCATACCAGAATGATTCAGTTACCTCGACTATGCCATCTTTTTTAACAGGCAAAGGATTGTCCACAATTCTATAATCTAAGCCTAGTCGATACTCCGCATTTATAGATATTGAAAATATCGCTATGAAAAGAATCACAAAATTATTATTTATATATTTCTTCATTGATATACCCCATGCATATAATTAGCTAAAGCTTCTATTTCATAATCCGTTAAATTCTCAGCAATTGATTGCATGATTAAAGAAGACTCTCCAGCATTTCTTTCTTTTGATCTGTAAGCTTTTAACGAAGATGTTAAGTAACCAATTTGTTGGCCTCCAACAGATGGATATCCAGCAAGACTATTGCCTTGGCCATAAACGCCATGACAAGACGTGCAAGCAGGTATTTGCTCTTTCATATTCCCAAATCTATACAATTGAGTGCCTAAAGCAAGCAGTTCTTCATCATTTTTTGCTTGACCACCACTAATATTATACTTTGAATAAAAAGCTGCAATATCTAATAAATCTTCATCATTTAGCGTTTGAAGGTAAGGGGTGACAGCCATCATTAAAACATTCATTCTTTCTCCATCTCTAAAGTATTTTAGTTGTTCATATAAATACTTTTGATTTTGTCCAGCAAGCTTAGGCCAGTCAGTACTAATACTATTACCATCAGCACCATGACATGCAGCACATGACTCAACTAGTTGCGATCCTTTATCAGCATCACCAGAAGAAAAAGTTTTAGGCATCTCCATTTTCTTTGACTTATCTTCAGCAGCATCGCTTAGGCTAGAAAAGCCGACAAGGATAAATAATATTAAAAGATATTTCATTAATGATATAAGTGTGTCTTATGGGCAGTATTATATATAAATGCACCTTTAAGTTACATAAATATTTACTTTAAAAATTAGATATTAATCTAATTTATTAGAAATTTTTTAACAGCTTCTTTTACTTGATCTTGATAACATTCAACCTCTGGGCCCATATGACCACAGTCACCATCAATGCTTAAAATATTGAAGCCAACTTTATTTGCTAGATCATTATTTGGTTGCGGTAAAACCATTAAGTCTGATGAAAATATTATTGAGAATATATCAATTTTTTGAAGTTTTATTATCTGTTCTTCAGATAATTCTCCATTTTCTCTAATGTCATGAGAAATTAAGGCATTATTTTGGCTTTCTCGATTAATAAGGTAGTCTTTGGTATTACCTCTTTTTTGAAGTCTTTGAAACCAATCATCAAATTCTTGGGCTCCAAACTCTCTTTCGACATACTCAGGTGTCCATAACATCAACCCATCTAATGCTGTTATTATTTCAGTGGCCTTTTGTATTTCTTCTTTACTCTTAAAGTTAGACTCTAAAGCATTTTTTCTTGCAGCATAAAGAAGCTTGTCATAATTAGTATGCCAAGGAGCACCTTCAATGGGTAAAAATTTAGAGGCGAAATTTGGATATTGCATCATCCACTCATAAGTTACGTGACCTCCCATTGAAACACCAACTACTGCATGAACATTCTCAATATTGAATGCTTCAGATAAAAGTCTATATTGCGATCTAACAATATCTTTTATAGTGAACTCAGGAAAATCTTCTCCATCCTCTAATGAAGTATTGGAAGGAGAGGAAGAAATACCATTTCCAAATAATTCTAATGCTATAACAAAATAATCATCTGTATCAACAATTCCCTCAGGGCCAATATAGTTATATTTGTATAAGCTCTCTGTGGTGCCATTGTGCCAAGTTGGAAAAATTATTATATTAGAAAGATCTGCATTCATTTCCCCCCATACTCTGTAACCAATTTTGCAGTTTTTAATTACTTTATTATTTTCTAATGAGCATGTTCCTAAATTTTTAATATATAGGTTACCCCTTTCAGAATTAGTATCTATTTCGAGTGCGTCTATATTGATGGCGGTAAAGCTTAAACAAAGAAAAACTATGTATATTAAATGGTGCATAAATTTTATTTAGTGATTGTTGTTTATTATTATAAACTTATCAATCTATTAAATAATAATGATGAAAAATATCTTCAAAAATACCGAATTTTTATTTGGCATTACCAGTTATACAAAATTGCCAGATGATGTTGGCGCTGAGATTCTTCTTGCTGGTAGATCTAATGCTGGAAAATCAAGTGCTCTTAATGTACTAACTGATAATCCAAAGCTAGCTAGAATAAGCAAAACACCTGGAAGAACAACAGAAATAAACTTTTTTAAAGTTAATGATAATCTTGTATTGCTTGATCTTCCTGGCTACGGATATGCAAAGTCTAGTAAAGCAAAGAAAAAAGACTGGGGGCCCTTATTGGGAGAATACTTCCAAAAAAGAAGAGCATTATCAGCAGTAGTAATATTTATGGATATTCGCCATCCGCTCAAAGAAAGCGATTGGGAAATGATTCATTTATGTAGGAACTATAATGTTCCTTTTATTCCAGCCCTCGCTAAAAGTGATAAATTATCAAACAACAATATAGCCAAGGCGGTTTCTTTTATCAGAGAAAAAATTCCCGAAGCAAATCCTATTGCTATTTCTTCAAAGGATAAAGTTGGTTTTGAAAAGCTATCAAAGGCTATAATAGAATTCTGCTAATGCTTGAATACCAAAAACAAGACTGTGATCTTACTCTTCAAGAAGGACTGGAATGTTACTATAAAGCCTTCCCTGAAACTACTGAGATATTTGAAGATAATAAAGACTCCGGAACTCTCTTAAGGGATCATGATTGCACTCATGTCATATTTGGCCTTAATACATCAATTGAACAAGAATCAATTCTTGATACTTGGGTTGTTTGGGGTAGTAAATGGAAATTGAAGTATATATGGGGATATCAGAGTCTGCCTCAGATAAAACAATTATATAAAGACCTATATAAAGAGTTTGGGGTTTTGGGTTTTCTAAAAATATTTTGGAAACTTGGAGGAATCAAAAGAAAAATTATGTTTAGGGCTTTTAAGATGAAGAAGAAATGGCCCTTCAAAATGCCTGAAGAGTATCTCTCAATGAAAATTTCAAATCTAAGGGAAATTCATGGCATTAAAATTCTTCTCCCTGAAGAATTGCAATATACGCCAATAGAAAGATAGGGTGAAAGCAAATATTGCTAATATGATTAGTTAATGAAAAAAGTTCTCTTCCTTCTCTTTATATTTGTAGCTATTCCAGCTTGTTTATATTTCGCTCTTGATAGAGAGAATATTGATATTAATAAATTTAGATTAAATTCTGGTTATCAAGAAGTTGATTTAAGTGAAGGTATTACCTCTTTCAAAGATATTGGAGATAAAAACAACAAAGTTATTGTTCTAGTTCATGGCGCTACTTTTGGATCACTTGCATATGAGGAATATGTAAATGTCTTTGTTGAAAATAACTATAGAGTAATAACCTATGACCAATATGGCAGGGGTTTTTCCGATAGAGTTCATAGTAACGTAAGTATTGAACTTATGGAAAAACAACTTGAAGAGCTAATTGAGCATTGTGAAGTTGAGGACGTAATATTATATGGTGTGTCTTTTGGTGCTGCGGTTGTAGCTAAATATGCTGCAAATAATCCAGAAAAAATTAGTTTTATAGGCTACCAAGTTCCGCTTATTAACTCTGCAAATGTTCCTCTATTGTCAGTAGTAAAAATTCCTTTATACGGCGACTTATTAACTAGAGGTTTTTTGGTTCCTGGTGTTTTAAAAAGAATACAAGAATATGAGAATTTAATGAGTAAAAGATTATTAGACCATTACGTTGGACAATTTCAGGTCAAAGGAACTGAAGATTTTTATAAAAAGTTCTTTTTAGGAAATGCTATGGGTAATAGGCTTAACGATCATAATATTATTGGAAGTAATTCTATTCCAAGCTATTTTGTCTATGCAGAAGATGATATAGAAATAGATTCGCAACTAGTTGAAGAAGCTATTGAAAACTACAATAATCCAATAGTTAAAAAGTATTCTGGTGGTCATTTTTTCTCTTCTGGTATAGAAAGAAAGGTAGCTCAGGAATTCATTGATAATATTAAAAATAATATAAATTAACTAGTGTATTCAAGAAGAACTTTCTTAAAAATTACAGCAGGAATAATTGGCCTGTTTAGTGGCGGGTTCATATTGCGAAACTCTAATAATCAAAAGGTAAATCATATACTGGCATCAGCTAGTCATGAAAAGTTAGCACTTTGTGTATCTTTGTCTAAACACACTTCGAGGCTGGAACTTGTGTTGGATAACAAGATTATTATCAAAGGGGTTCAAACAGATAGAAAAGGAACAAATTGGCAATTCATATCAAATAAACTCCTATCAAATCACTCATATAAACTTCAATTGATGTCAGAAGGTAATTCTATATATAAGCCGTGGAATCTAAAGACCTTCCCTAGTCCTGGTACCAAAGTTGAGAATGTTTCAATAATGTCTTTCACTTGTGCTGGCGGTCCGGAGGGATTTAAAATTTCAGGTAAAGAATTTTTTAAACCTATGAAGTTTAGACAAAAGGTCTTTGATGAAGGGTTGTCTATGAATCCGGATTTTGCAATTTCTATAGGCGATCACATCTACTGGGATCTTAGAGGGAAGAATCTTCCTCAAGTTGGTCGTAAGAATAAATTAATAAAATTTTTTTTAGGGAGTTATATTAGTCTTGTTTATGGCTCTTTTAATAGGTCTGGAAATGCGAGTAGTTTAAAAAATGAAAAAGTTCTTAAGAGGATTGGCAATGAACAAATAGCATCTCTTTATGGAACAAGGTTTAAAAGTACTCCTGTTTTCTTTATTCCTGATGACCATGATTATTTTGAAAATGATGATGCTGAAGAAGAACTTGTGACATTTCCTGCAGATAACTTTAGTAAAGATATTTTTAAAAAAATGGCGGACTTATTCTATCCACCTTTATTAGATACTCCAGACGGTCAACCAAAAAGAAAAATAGGCAGAATAAGATATGGCGATGCCTTTGAGGGATTGATGGCAGATTGTGCAGGTGATATGACTTTAGGCAATAAAAATGCGGTATTAATTTCTAAGCAAAATGAAGAATGGCTCTTATCAAGAATAGATCAATCAAAAGCGGAAACTTTAGCATTTATTCCTTCTCATCCTTTTGGATATACTGCTGGTAAATGGAGAGAATGGTATCCTGATGTAGTTGCTGAAGAGGGAGCAAGCGGAACAGTAATTAATGAACTACTATCAGGAAATAAGGGATCTCTTACAACAGAAGTTAATAAGTATCTTTGGCAAGAAGGTTGGTTTCTTCAACATCAACGTTTAATTAAAGCTATTTCACAAAGAAAGGGCTCAAGATTTGTTTTTTCAGGAGACATACATGCGATTGGAGCTGTATCTATAATTAAATCTGGGAAGCTAAAGTTAAAAACTAAACTAAAAACTTTTTTAGTTGGTCCTGTTGGAAGCTCTAGTGCTGGATGGCCATCCTTTGCCAGAGGTATAACAGCTGAAAATCCTGAGAACTTAGAATGTGAATCAATTTATAAAATTAGAGAGGAAAATGGATTTACATTTTTTAGCATTGATAACAATAAAGTCTTAGCTGACGTTATTTCATGCGGAGGACACAATCCAGAAAATGAAGAAAATGGAAAAATCTTATCTAGGTATAATTTTTATATATAAAGTTTCTAAATATCCCTTTTTTCACAAATAACTTGATATCTGATCAATTACGCTGTTGATATAATCTAGTTGGTCTTTTGACTCCGTATTTTTTGCGGCAAAGCCAAGATAATAAGCACCCTTGGTTATGTTGCCTGTATTTATATAAGAAACACCATAATAAAAATTAGTCATGACTAGCAATTTTCTATAATCTGCTCTTTCTTTGCTGTAAATACTAAACTCTTCTTCTAAATTAATAATTGCATCATATTCCCCAAGATTAAATAATGATGCTATTAAAATTTCGTAAATTATTACGATCATGGTTTCAGGTATTTTACGCCCATCTTTCAAAAGCTCTTCTTTCAATTTATTGGACCACTCCTTGGATTCTAAATATTTGCCTTGTTGATAATAAGCACTAGCCATAATACTCATAAACATATAGTCGAATTCTATATTTTCCTGTGCAATCATTATGGCTCTCTCAAAATTTTTTCCTCTTATAGCCTTTTGAGCTTCATAGAAATTATTTGCTTTTCTTTGTCTAATTAAAAGATCATCTTCTTCCATAAGAAAAGTAAAACTGTGCAATGCATTAGTTGAACTAATTTTTTTTCCTTCAAATTTTGCTGGCTCATATCGTAAATTTTTCGCGAGACGCAAAGCCTCTCTATCGAATACAATGCAGGATTTATATTTAGTAAAAGGGCTTCGCCTATCTCCACATTTACTTTTTAATATTTTCGGGTTTAATACTTCTCCATCATCTGAAATGGTATATTCCACAACTACAAAGCCCTCAGTTCCTTTAGCTTGAGCCTTCCTTGGATACTTTGGAATTACTTTATTTATCTTTTTATATGGTGTGAATTGATCCAAAAAATCATAAGAAGTTAAATTTTTTTTGTTATACAAGAAAAAAACTGCATCTTTTGCTTTGTCTGAAATTTTACATTTTGTATATATTTGTTTATCTGATTTCAACCCTTCCTTTTCTATACAATCTAGAAATTCAAGCTTCTCGTTTTCATAAACCTCTAAAAAATAATTTTCAATATTTTTATTTAATGCGCTTTGTAACGGAAAGGTTATTAATGCTAACAAGCAGAATATTTTAATGTGCTTCATTCCAATTGGATCCAATTGCCGCCTCGGCTATAAGAGGAATATTTAGCTCCACAGTTTGCTCCATAGTCTCTTTCATTTTTTCCATTACTTTATCTGCATGATCTATTGGACACTCAAATACTAATTCGTCGTGAACCTGCATTATCATTTGTACTTCTGGCATTTCTTTCAAAATAAGATCATCAATATCCAACATAGCTTTTTTAATAATATCTGCTGCAGATCCTTGAAGAGGAGCATTAATTGCGGCTCTTTCCGCTGCTTGCCGCCTCAAGCCATTTGCAGCATTAATCTCATTTAAATATAGACGTCTTCCCATAATGGTTTCAACATATTTATCTTCTTTGGCCTGAGCTTTTATGTTGTCCATATAATCTCGTACTCCTGTATATCTATTAAAGTAGGTATCTAAATATACTTGTGCTTCTGCTCTTGGAATGCCTAACTGTCTGGTAAGGCCAAAAGCAGACATGCCATACATTAATCCAAAATTAATTGCTTTGGCGCTTCTTCTTTGATCTTGACTAACATCATTTATTGAAACATCAAATACCTCTGCAGCAGTTGATGAATGAACATCGATATTGTTATTGAAGGCATTAGTAAGATTTGTATCTTTAGATAGATGAGCCATTATTCTTAGTTCAATCTGAGAGTAATCTGCAGATATCATAGTGTTGCCCTCTTCTGGAACAAAAGCCTCCCTTATTCTCCTTCCTTCTGCAGTTTTGATTGGAATATTCTGAAGATTAGGCTCTGTTGATGATAGCCTTCCTGTTGAAGTAACAGCTTGTTGATAGGAGGTATGTATTCTTTCTGTTTTTGGGTTTTCTATATTTATCAAGCTATCGGTATAAGTTGATTTTAATTTAGCTAATGTTCTGTATTGCAAAATAATCTTTGGAAGTTCATATTCTTCTGAAAGTCTTTTAAGAGTATCTTCATTCGTTGAGGGCTGACCCTTTGGTGTTTTTTTAAGAACAGGCAGACCTTGTTTTTCATACAAGATTTCAAGCAATTGTTTTGGAGAATCAAGATTAAATTCTTCCCCAGCAATCTTATAAGCTTGAGATGAAAGATCATCTATCTTTCCACCAAGTTCTTTTGAGTGATTGGCTAATTTTTTCTTGTCTATTTTTGCACCATTTTGTTCTACTCTAGAAAGAACATGAACTAATGGATACTCAAGATCCTGCAATAATTTTTCTTGAGTTGGTTTCTCTTTAAGCATTGGTGCCAATACGTTATATAACCTTAAAGTTATATCAGCATCTTCTGCGGCATAGTCCGAAGCTATGTCTAATTTTACTTCAGCAAAGCTTATCTGTTTTGATGCCGTCCCTGTAACATCAGTGTATTTGGTTGTTGTGTAGTTCAAGTAATAATCAGCAAGTCTATCCATTCCGTGGCGGGTTGCTGTGCTGTTTAATACGTATGACATGAGCATAGTATCAGCCAAGAATTTTGTTAACTTGATGCCATGTCTAGCAAGAATAGGTATATCAAACTTCAAGTTCTGTCCTATTGCTTTATTTTGATTTTCTTCTATTGCTGGGCCAAGGGTATCTACGACATATGCCAAACTCAATTGTTTAGGACAGCCATCATAAGAATGAGCAATTGGTATATAACATCCTTCGTTTTCAGAAACAGACAGGGAAATACCTATAAGGTTAGCTGATACTGTATTTACAGAATCGGTTTCAGTATCTATAGCAAAGGCTTTTGATTTATTTATTTTATTAACCCAACTTTTCAAACTTTTATCATCCAGCACTGTCTCATAATTTGAGTCTTTCTTTGGAGCTTCTTTTTCTTTATTTTTATCGGCAGCCTTAAATTCAAGATCTGCAAAAAGATTATCCAGTCCCTCTTCATCTGGATTAAATACAAGAAGGTCTTGAAACTTTAAACCTATATCAACATCATTTTTTAAAGATACCAATTCGATATTCCTATCCAAATCATCAAGAGAATTTCTAAGATTATCTCCAACCACCCCTTTTATTGATTCTGCATTTTGTTTTATTGTTTTCAAATCACCATATTCAGACAACCATTTAGCTGCAGTTTTTTGTCCTACTTTTGGCACACCAGGTATATTGTCAGAAGTGTCGCCAACCAAAGCGAGCATATCTCTAATTTGGTTTGGTTTTACACCAAATTTTTCAAATACGCCTTCTTCATTAAAAATTTTGTGCTTCATGGTATCCATCATTGTTGTATGAGGATCTTCAACAAGCTGCATCAAATCTTTATCTAAAGATGATATGACACATTTATAATTTGCATCTTTTGCCATGTTTGCAATAGTTGCAATAACATCATCAGCTTCAACTCCCTCTATCTCTATTAATGGAAATCCGATGGCGCGGCAAATTGATTTAACTGGAACAAGTTGATCTCTTAATTCATCTGGCATGGGAGGTCTATTAGCTTTATATTCTGAATAAATATCACTTCTAAAAGTTTTTCCCTTTGCATCGAAAACAACAATTATCGAAGAGCCTTCGCTGTCTTTTTTTAAATTCATCAGCATATTTGTTACACCTTTTACTGCACCAGTCGGCTGACCAGAGGATGTGCTGAGGGGAGGCATGGCATGGTAAGCTCTATAAAGATAAGAGGAGCCATCTATTACAAAAATTCTATCTTTCATGATTAAGTTTTATATGCTGTATTATGACTCTTGTTTTTCTATAATGGAAAAAATTAAATAAAAATGTACAAAAATTTAAATTTTATTAAAGATATCTTTCACAATCATTTTGAGTTGTCTGTTGCAGCATCCTCAACATCTATTGTGCTTATAGCAATTGCTATGGATCGGATATTTTTTCTTCAGGCATGTCCTCTTTGCATACTAACAAGATATGTATTTGTTTTATTGGCGTTATCTGCTCTTACTTCAATGATAATAAAGAGCAAAGTGCTTGGTCGTCTTTTAATAATAGTTTCTTCAAGCTTAGGACTATTGGTTACATCAAGGCAAATTTATATACAGAGCATGTCTTTAGAAGATATATCTCAGCTATCAGGGTGTAGCATGCCCTTTCACACTCAAGTTGAGTACTTTGGATTAATAGAAGCTATTAATAAAACGCTAGCAGGAGGGCCGAGCTGCGCAGAAGATGGATGGAGGTTTTTATTTAATTTTGCAGAATGGGGTTTTATTTTTTTTCTAATCTATTTAATTAGCACAATTTTAAAGCTAAGAAAAAGTTAAAATCCTTGTTTTATGTAGTAAAACTACACATATATTTGTTTGTAAAGCCTGTTAATATAGGTTTTTTTGTTTTATTGACTTTTTTTGTCTAATAAATTTAAATTCACTACATAGTATTTCTTATAAGAACTAACAATACATATATTATAGGTACATAATTATCTCCTCTACATATATAATTATTCCCCCCAAGTACCTATAATATTTGTTAGTTTAACTATGAATAATCAATCGCAATTTTCACAAGCTATAGAGCTATCGACTGAAGAGTTGATTCAAGCTGCTGTTGATAATAATGAAGGTGTTATTGCCAGCAATGGTGCTTTTTCAACAAGCACTGGAGAGAGAACAGGCAGAAGTCCGAATGATAGATTTATTGTTAAAGAATCTGAAACAGCAGATTTAATAGATTGGGGCGAAGTCAACAAGCCATTTGATGAAGAAAAATTTAATTTGTTGTGGGCTAAAGTAAATTCTTATATTTCCAAAAGTAGCAGTTATATGTCTAAGGTTCATGTTGGATCCCATGATGATCATTACCTTCCTGTCCAAGTTACAACTGAAACTGCTTGGCATTCTCTTTTTGCAAGACTCATTTTTGTTTGTACTGATACATATAATCCAAGCAATAAGAAAGAATGGGAAATTATTAGTGCTGCAAACTTTAAATGTGAGCCTGAGACAGATGGAACAAATTCTGAAAGCTGTGTAATTATAAATTTTGCACAAAGAAAGGTGATTATTGCAGGAATGAAATACGCCGGTGAGCTTAAGAAATCTATGTTCTCAGTTCAAAATTTTTTACTTCCTGAAAAAGGAGTTTTGCCTATGCACTGCTCTGCAAATGTTAATGCGAAAGGTGACGTTGCTCTATTCTTTGGTCTTTCAGGAACAGGAAAAACTACCTTATCTGCTGATCCACAATGTTCATTGATTGGAGATGATGAACACGGATGGAGTCCTGGCGCAGTATTTAATTTTGAAGGTGGTTGTTATGCTAAAACTATCGATCTCACAGAAGAAAATGAACCTGTTATATACAAAGCTATTAAACATGGAAGTGTCATAGAAAATGTATTTCTTAATGATTTGAAAGAGCCTGATTATTCAAATACTTCTCTTTCACAAAATGGAAGATGCTGCTATCCAAGATCTCATATCGATGCAGCTGTTGAAGGCAATGCTGCTGGTGAACCAAAGACAGTTATTTTCTTAACATGCGATCTTACTGGTTTAATCCCACCCGTATCTATACTTTCTAAAGAAAGTGCTGCATATCATTTTTTAAGTGGCTATACCGCTAAAGTTGGCTCCACTGAAATGGGTTCAGGATCTGATATTGAATCTACTTTCTCAACATGTTTTGGTGCACCCTTTTTCCCAAGACCGGCTGGAGTATATGCAGACTTGCTTATGAAAAGAGTTGAAGATTTTGGTGCGAAAGTTTATCTAGTGAATACTGGTTGGACCGGAGGTCCTTATGGAGTTGGATCTAGGTTCAAAATTCCGACCACAAGAAGAATTGTTAATGCTATTCAAGATGGTGAGTTAGATAATATAAATACCCAAACTATTCCAGGATTAAATTTAAATGTTCCTATTGAAGTTGAGGGTGTTGATTCAAATTTACTTAATCCTATCAACACATGGGAAGATAAAGAACAATACAAAAAATATCTAAACGAATTAATTACAAAATTCCAAACAAACTTCAAAAAATTTAATGTTAAACCTGAAATCGTAAAAGCTGGTCCAGGGTTTAATGACGAATGAATCTTTAAAAAATAGACTTAACGAATTAAAAGACAAGGGCTTCTTTGATGAGCTTATTATAAAAAGAGGAATTGAAAAAGAATTCTTCAGGGTTGATTCCAACGGTTTTATTTCTAAAAATTCTCATCCTAAATCTTTAGGTTCTGCACTAAAAAATAAATACATCACCACTGATTTTGCCGAAGCTCAAGTTGAGCTAGTTACACCAACCTTTGAAGATATCAATGAGCTGTATGATTTTCTTCACTCACTCCACGTATTTGTCGCAAAAAACATAGATAAAGATGAAATGTTATGGCCTCTTTCAATGCCCCCAAGAATTGAAGACGAATCTGAAATCAACTTAGGTTATTACCATCAATCAGGGATAGGCTTGTTGAAACATGTTTATCGAAGAGGGTTAAAAGTTAGATACGGTGCCACTATGCAGTGTGTATCCGGCATGCATTATAATTTTTCTATAAAGCGAAACTCTTTTCCGACATTAATAAACTCATCCGACCAAAAAGATATTAATGATGCATATTTGGGCTTGGTAAGAAACTTTAAAAGAATTTATTGGTATGTATTGGCTGAGTTTGGCCAAACAAATGTTGTCGATAAATCATTTGTAAATAATAGAAGTCATAATCTTGAAAAACTAAATGAAGATGATATGTATCTAAAGGAGGCGACTTCATTAAGAATGAGTGAAATAGGGTATCAAAGCAAAGCACAAAAAGGTCTTGATATTAAATACAATTCATTAAGTAGTTTCTTGGAAAAGATAAAATCTGCCATCACAGTTCCCTATGAAGAGTTCAAAAATAAAAATCTACTGGATTCTAATGGAGAATATCATCAGATTTCTGATGGCGTAATACAAATTGAAAATGAATATTACGATTCAATAAGGCCAAAAAGATCCGCATCTAATGACATGAGGCCATATGAGTTGTTAAAAAATTTTGGTATTGAATATCTTGAAATAAGAGGGGTAGATATCTCACCGACTGATATAACTGGTATGTCTAAACATCATATTAGGTTCCTTGATCTTATTCTTATATATTGCTTAGTATCACCTAGCCCAAAAATTACGCCTGAAGAGAAGAAGGTTATAGATTCAAATGATTATATTTCGATCTACAACGGAAGGAATAACGAAGCTGATGTTGTTATAGACGGCAATAAGACAAATATTGAACTAGCTAAGCAAAAAATCTTAGGCGAATTAGAATATATTGCTGATTTTATGGGTGAAAGTGATTTATTTCATCAAGCGATTAATCATGTAACGGAATTGCCGAAAGGCGAACTTCCACAAAAGCCATTCCATGAATATGGAATAGAGCTAGCTAAAAAAAATCTTGCTATATTAAAATCATCTAAAGAAAAAAATATTGATAGTATTAAGAAAGAGGTAGCACTATCATTAGAAGAGTTGGAAAATATGCCTAAAAATTCAATTGAAGAAATGAATAAATTTGTTAAAAGCTATAATTTAGATCTTTAGGGGGAGCTATGAAAACTTTACAATGTGTTGAACTGGGAATGCCTGATAAATTACAAATTAATGAAGTACCAGATCCTGAGGTGCATCCTGAGCATGTCTTAATTGAAAATAAAGCAGCGAGTGTTAATTTTCCTGATGTTCTTATGATTCAGGGTTTATATCAATTTCAACCTGAACTACCTTTCACGCCCGGTGGTGAATCTGCTGGAATAGTTTCTGCTATTGGCGAAGGAGTGGAAAATATCTCAGTTGGGGATAGAGTATTTGCAATGACAGGCATGGGTGCATTTTCAGAAAAAATTGTTGCACACCATAGCTCTGTTGTAAAAATCCCTGAAAATATGGAATTTGAAACAGCGGCAGCCCTTCCAATGACTTATGGAACCTCTTTATATGCTCTTAAACAAAGAGCTGAACTTAAGGAAGGAGAAACTCTTTTAGTTTTAGGTGCAGCTGGTGGCGTTGGTCTTGCAACAGTAGAACTTGGTAAAGCAATGGGCGCAAAAGTAATAGCAGCTGCGTCAACTCAAGAGAAAATAGATTTATGTAAACAACATGGTGCTGATGAGGGTTTTATATACCCCACAGGAAAACTCGATAGGGATCAACAAAAAGAACTTTCTTCTAAGATTAAAGAGTTAACAGGAGGTATGGGAGCAAATGTTGTTTATGATCCTGTTGGAGATTCATATTCTGAGCCATGCATTAGAGCTACAGCTTGGGACGGAAGATATCTAGTCATTGGTTTCGCTGCAGGAGAAATTCCAAAGATACCAATTAACCTTGCCCTTTTAAAAGGCATGAAAATAGTTGGCGTATTTTGGGGCGCCTGGGTTGGTATGTTTCCTCAAGAGAATAAGAAAAATTTCGAAGAGCTTTTTCAACTTTATTCTGATGGAAAAATTAACCCTGAAGTTTCTGATTCATTTAGTTTAGATGATGGCGCGCAAGCAATAGCACATTTAAAAGATAGAAAAGCTAAAGGTAAAGTAATTATTAAAATATGAAAACTTTAGTCTTGTGTTACAGATTGATAAGTTAAGGATAATCTTGAAATATCGAACGGCGGTCTAAACACTCCTGCAAATTCCCCTTTAGGATTTAATAAAATAATATTATTAACATGATTATCTAAGTGAGAATGATCCATTGAATCGCCTCCAGGCATTACATTGTTGACAGAAAGTTGAGTTGCAAGGCTTATAAGCATTGGTCTGATATTTGAGACTCCGATAAAAGCTTCGTCAAAACCTTTTGCATATTTATTAATGTCTTCTGGACTATCTCTTTCAGGATCAATAGAAACTAAAACCCACTGCTTATCTTCTAGGGGATATTCTTTTTCTCGTAAAACTTTTATTAGTTTTGAAATTTGATACATGGTTGTGGGACATTCATCAGGACATCTTGTAAATCCAAAGTACATCAAGGTCCACTTGTTATTTAAATCAGATTTATTAAATTCTTTCCCATTTAAGGAATAAAAACTAAAGTCCGAAATTTCTTTAGGGGTTTCAAATAAGAACAGGCCATTGATTAAAAGCTCATTTGCACTCAGCACTCTTGGTTTAGTTAATTTATTAATAAACAGTGTTAAAACCACAAATATAAATAATGCAATTAGTAGAATATTTCTCTTTATCGTCATTAGCTTGAAATCAAAAAATGATCGATTAATAAAGCAAGAAATATTAAAAAGATATAGTAAATTGAAAACTGAAAAGTGCTCATAGCATCTTCGTTGTCATTGCTGAAATAAAGATTAATAGAATAGTATAGAAAAATAGTGCTAAGAATTAGTGCAGAGAATAGATATATTTCACCTGACATCAAAACTACATAGGGAAGCACACTGACTATAAATAGAATAATCGTATATAAAACTATTTGTAGCTTGGTGAAGGCTACTCCATGAGTTACCGGTAACATGGGTATAGACTCTTTCGCATATTCATCCTTTCGATATATTGCTAGTGCCCAAAAATGAGGAGGTGTCCATACGAAGATTATTAACACTAATAATAAAGCATATGGATCTATGGTATTTGTTATAGACGACCAGCCAAGCAAAGGAGGTGCTGCTCCAGCTAAGCCACCAATTACGATGTTTTGAGGAGTGGCTCTTTTTAAATAAACCGTATATATAAAGGCATACCCAACCAAAGAGGACAAAGTCAGAATCATTGTAAGGGTGTTCACATATAGATATAAAATTAGGGCTCCTAAAATACCTATAATTAATGCGAATAATGAAGCATGTGTTGGAGATAGCTCTCCTTTGGGAAGAGGCCTTTGATCTGTTCTTGTCATAGAGGCGTCTGTATTTCTATCAATTACTTGGTTTACTGCCGCAGCTGATGCAGCACAAAATGCTATGCCTGTTAATGAAACAAATAAGTATCCGAATGAGCTTACAGATTCTTCTGCTAAAAGCATCCCAACAAAAGCACATATGAGCATCATGTAAACTACATTTGGTTTACATAGCTCATAGTAACTTCTTAAAAGTGTCATTTTTTCCAAGCCAAATAATTGACTGTAAAGGTTGCTAGCAGAAGACATGCTGCAACTAGATTATGAGATATTGCAACATAAAGCGGCAACACATAAACAACATTTATTATTCCTAATGTGATTTGTGTTAATAGCAATATACCCAATGTTGAAGCCAGTGGTGCTGCATCAGAGAACCATAATCTTGACATAAGTATCAAAAATATAAAGGTCACTAATATTGCAGAAACTCTGTGAGTATAATGAATTGCAACTCTTGCAGGATTATCTAACAACCCATACAAATAATTAGGTCCAACTTCTTGGTTAAGATTAAAGCCATTTTTGAAATCCATTTCAGGCAAATAACTGCCCTGACATGTTGGAAAGTCTGCACATGCTAATGAGGCATAATTGGTACTTGTCCAAACTCCTAAAAAGATTTGAAAAATTAAAACTACAATGGCAATTGCAGATATATATTTGAGATTTGAAATATTTATTTGATTAAATATCTCAAAATTTCTTGATTTTAAGAAAATAAAATAGAAAAGCGTAAGGGTTGCAAATCCACCAAAAAGGTGGGTTGTTACTATGATAGGAAGAAGATTAAGGCTTACAGTTAAATATCCGAACAGTCCTTGGCAGCATATTAAAATTAAAAGAAAGAGTGACCATCTTTTAATTGATTTATCATCTGTTCTGCTAAATGAAAGATATACTGACAAGATTGCAACTAAGCCAAGCGCTGCAGCAAAAAGTCTATGAACTTGCTCTGGTATTGCTTTATTAATGTCATAGGGAAACATTGGGAATCTGCTTTCAGCTAAAGCTATTTCAACTTCATCATTTGGCCAGAAAACAAAGCCATAACATCCTGGCCAGTCTGGACAACCCAAACCGGCATCAACAAGTCTTGTCCATGCTCCTAGGGCTATGACTACAAAAGCCATGCAGATTCCAATAAATGATAAATTTCTAATATAGTTCATTAAATAAGCACCTTTAAGTCTTTAAGAATTAATTTTGGATCAGTGTCGGTATTAAAATACATAACCGCCCTGCCATATGGATCTATTACAAAAATCGGATTCTCTTCATTCAAATTGGTTTTAGAATTTTTTTGTAAAACGTTTAGTAAAACACCATTTTTGTCTTCGATTAGTGTCTGTCTTGGATATTGAGCCATAATAATACTTAAATCATCTTCTAGTAACTTATTGGAATAAAAGACCACTCTCTTAAGTTTATTGATATCTCTATTCAAGGCGACGTTAAGTTGTCGCATTAAATAAATTGACTCTGTACTTTTTTCAATGTCAGTAACATATACAGAAAGAACCCATTTCCCATCATCAAAATTTATTAAATCTTGTTCTCCTTTGCTATCTTTAAATTGATTAAAATTAAAATAGCTTTTGAAAAACTCTCCATTATTTTTAGTGCCTTCGGGTGACATTCCTGTTGTGAAATACAAAGTAGAGAAAACTACAACCAAGATAGGTGTTAATAAAATTGATGCTAAAAAGAATTTACTTTTCATTTTTTTTATATCCATACCAAATAAACATTAAACATAGCACTAGAAACATAGAAAACCATTGAGCTGCATAGCCAAAATGCTTTGATGGCATCATATTCGTGGGAACAATTTTAATATATTCTAGACTATTTTTAAGCAATGGGTCTGCCATTAGTAATAATTTATACATAGTCTCATCATATTCTTTCAAAAGTATGTCGGGATTCTTCGTCTGGGAAATTTTTGGCCACGTCTTTGTTACTAGATCTTCTGATAAGACTAAGCCAAGCTCCGGCGATTCTAATATTCCACTAACCATGACTGTGTCTTCTGGAACCTTTATATCAGGGATAGTCTCTCTAGATCTTTCCCTTTTTATCCATCCTCTATCAACCAGTATTGTTTTCTCTGAATTTTTTATCTTGAGGGGAGTTAATACCTTAAAACCTGAGATGCCTCTATGAATAACATTATCGATTAGAATTTGTTTTGAACTATCCCACTTTCCTTCGACAAAAACTCTATCCCATTTTTTTGAATCAATTTCTAAATATGATGGTTTTTTTGTAAGGTTGTTATTAAATTCTTCTATAATAATTTTCTTAGCTTGTCCTCTTTCAATTTGCCAGAGCCCCAAAAAGAAAAACAAAGATGCAAAAAAAACAAAAAAAACTGTAATCCTTTTGCCAGGTTTAAATTTATTTCTTTTCATATCTATTAAAGTATATCTGTTTTAAAATTCAACTATGATTACAACACTTATTTATATCGTATTACCTTTATTGCTGCTTTCTCTTGCAGGCAGTCTATTTTTTCTCTTGATTGATAAAGGAGATACTGGCAGAAAAAGAACCGTATATCTTCTTGGCCTAAGAGTATTTTTTGCAGCTGTTTTAATCGCTTTAGTAACAATTGGTCTTTATACAGGAGAGCTTGGAAACAGTGTCCCCTGGGACGAATCCTAATTAAAGTATATAAACAAACAAAAACAACATTACCCATACAACATCAACGAAGTGCCAATACCATGATGCAGCTTCGAATCCAAAATGGTCATGCTCTTCAAAATGTCCAGCAAAAACAGATCTTGCCAACATTATTGCCAACATAATGCCTCCCATCAATACATGGAATCCGTGGAAGCCAGTGAGCATAAAGAATGTTGAGCCATATATTCCTGAATTCAAAGTTAATCCGTAATAGGCATATGCTTCATAATATTCAGCAGCTTGTAAGCCTACAAAGATTAATGCAAGAGTAACTGTGATTCCTAAGAACCTATTAAATTTCTTTCTATTGCCGTCCTTTAGACCAAGATGTGCAAAGTGAACAGTAACACTAGAACTTAAAAGTACAATAGTATTCCAAAGTGGTAACCACTCTAAAGCATGGTCCCAACCAGGCCAAGCCATACTTTTCTTAGCCAGAACATAACCATCTCCTTGGTCAGGGGTAACTATAACTGGCCAAGTAGATTCAAAACCCTGCCACATTTCAACGGCAGCAATTCCAATTCCTTTCTCACCTTCTCCAGCTAACCATGGAACTGCAAGGGTTCTTACATAAAAGAGTGCTCCAAAGAAGGCAGCAAAAAACATTACTTCTGAAAATATAAACCATGCCATTCCATATACATAGGACTGTTTTAATTGATTAGAATCTAGTCCTGCGAGATGCTCTTTAATTACCTGACGAAACCAGAAAAACAAAGTAGTAAATAGACATGCAAAACCAAAATATAATATGTATACAGAGTTGCTTGTTGGATCATCTAAATTATTAATAGTGCTTGAAGCACCCATAACAAGAACAAATAAAGAGAATGCCATAAAGATAGGAAACCTACTTTGATCTGGAACGTAATAACTTCCGCCACTCATTCTAGTTGCCCATATCCATGTCATGATGAGATAAAATTTCTTCATCATAATCAGTAATATCAAAAATTGTATATGACAAAATTATATTTTTAATGTTAGATGGAAGTTCATTTGAAACTAACAATTTAACTGGTAGATATGCTTCTTCCCCTGGCATAAGCTCTTGTTGCTCAAAGCAAAAACACTCTAATTTTTTTAAATGGGCTGCTGCATTAGAAGGAGCAACACTTGGTACTGCTTGGGCAACCATTCTTTTGTTAGTGGTATTTTTTACATAAAAAGTTGCTGTGTGATACTTTCCAGTTTTTATTTTCATGACTTGTTCTGAAGGTTTGAATGTCCAAGGCATGTTTTCATTATTGGTGGAAATGAATTGCAGGGCAATTGATCTTCCATCATCTATTACTAAACTATCATTATTTTCAGATTGAAATACCTTTCCATTTAAACCTGTAACTTCACAAAAAACATCATATAAAGGTACTAAAGCAAATCCAAAGGCAAACATTAAAGGAACCGCAATAATAAGTTTTCTTAATGTTTTCTTAGCGCCCTTATTCATTAGTCAATCTTTGGTGGAGTAGAAAATGTATGATATGGAGCAGGTGATGCAACAGACCATTCGAGTCCTCTAGCACCTTCCCATACTTGATCAGTAGCTTTCTTGCCGCCCATTACGGTTTTAAGTACTATAAATAAAAATAATAATTGTGAAAATCCAAACAAGAAAGCCCCAACACTTGAAACCATGTTCCAGTCTGCAAACTGAAGGGCATAGTCTGGATATCTTCTGGGCATTCCAGCAAGTCCAATGAAATGTTGTGGGAAGAAAGTCACATTAACGCCTATAAATGATAACCAGAAATGGAGTTTTCCAAGTCTTTCATCATACATATTGCCTGTCCATTTCGGTATCCAATAGTAAACAGCTGCCATGATAGAAAAAATAGCACCAGGCACTAAAACATAATGAAAATGTGCAACAACAAAATAAGTATCATGATATTGGAAGTCTGCAGGCACAATCGCTAGCATCAGTCCTGATAATCCACCAATTGTAAATAAAACTACAAAAGCTATGGCAAACAACATAGGGGTTTCAAATGTTATAGACCCTCTAAACATTGTTGCCACCCAGTTGAAAACTTTCACTCCTGTTGGAACTGCAATTAGCATTGTTGCCCACATAAAGAATATTTCTGCTGCTAGTGGCAATCCAACAGTAAACATATGGTGTGCCCAAACTACGAAGGACAAAATTGCAATTGAAAGCATGGCCCAAACCATTGAAGAGTATCCAAATAATTGTTTTCTAGAGAATGTCTCAATAATGTGAGAAACAATACCAAAGGCAGGCAAAATCATAATGTAAACTTCTGGGTGTCCAAAAAACCAAAAAATATGTTGAAATAAAACTGGATCTCCGCCACCGGCTGCGTTAAAGAAGCTTGTACCAAAATGAATGTCCATCAGCATCATTGTTACCGCACCGGCAAGAACTGGCATAACTGCAATTAATAAATAAGCAGTTATTAACCAAGACCACACAAACAATGGCATTTTCATTAATCCAACACCAGGCGCCCTCATATTCATTATTGTCACTACGACATTTATAGCACCCATGATTGATGAAGCACCCATAATGTGAACTGAGAAAATAAAGAATGTAACACTTGGTGGGGCATATGTTGTGGAGAGAGGAGCATAGAAAGTCCATCCAAAATTAGGTGCACCACCTTCCATAAATAGCGAAGAGAGCAAAATGAAGAAAGCAAATGGCAATATCCAAAAACTTAAATTGTTCATCCTTGGTAAGGCCATGTCTGGCGCGCCAATTTGCATTGGTACTAGCCAATTTGCAAGACCAACAAAGGCAGGCATTACTCCGCCAAATATCATTATAAGACCGTGAAGGGTTATCATTTGATTATAAAATTCAGGTTCTACTATTTGCATTCCAGGTTGAAAAAGCTCAGCCCTAATGATCATTGCCATAGCCCCGCCAATCAAGAACATAGCAAAACTAAACCATAGATATAGAGTTCCTATATCTTTATGGTTTGTTGTAAAAAGCCACCTGGTTATACCTGCGGCAGGACCGTGGTGGTGCTCGTCATGATGATTTTCTATTACTGCGCTCATAATATATTCCTATTATATCTTTGGTTCTTTGTAATCTACTATATCTTTTGGAATGACGATTTCGCCATCACCAGCTTCAGCATTTCCCCATGCTTGCCTTGAATATGTAATTACTGCTGCTAGTTCAACTTCAGACAAATAATCAAATGAGTTCATAGCAGCCCCTTGAACTCCTTCCATTAATATTTCTATGTGTCTATCTTTTTCATATAGAGCTATTTCACTTCCAGCTAGTGCAGGGAAAATACCAGATATGCCCTGTCCTTCTGTTTGGTGACAAGCCACACAATTAACCTCATATACGGTTTGGCCTCTTTCCATTAACTCGGCAGTGCTCCAATCTTTAGTAGTTAATTCAGCAAGCTTGATTGCTTCTTGTCTTTTATTAAACACCCATTCATCATATTCGTCTTGTTCAACAACCTTTACAACAATGGGCATAAAGCCATGATTTTTACCGCATAGCTCAGTACACTTTCCTCTATATATGCCAGGATTATCTACTACCGTCCATGCTGTGTTTACAAATCCTGGGATGGCATCTTGCTTTATTGCAAAGGCTGGCATCCACCAAGAATGGATAACATCATTTGCTGTAATTAGAAATCTAACTTTTTTACCGACTGGTATTACAACCATCTCGTCAACTTCCTGAAGATAGTTTTCACCTTTTGGAACAAGATTATATATTTCATCAAGATCTGTTGATAAATTTGCAAAAAAGCTTACATCATCTTCTAAGTATCTATATTGCCACTTCCATTGGTATCCTGTTACTTGAATATTGATATCACCAGCCTCATCGTCATAGATCTTAACTAATGTTTTTGATGCTGGAACAGCCATAGCAATAAGAATAAGAAAGGGAATAATAGTCCAGGCAATCTCCAGCTTATGATTTTCATGAAAAGTTGCAGGTACTGGATTTTTTTTCTTAGTATGAGCCCACATTGAGTAGAACATCACGCTAAATACAAGCAACCCTATTACCACACATATCCAAAAAATTAGCATATGAAGCTCGAAAACCTCATTGCTTATTTCTGTTGTTCCTCTTGTCATATTTAAATCAAACCAATCTGCGTTTAAAGATGGTGTTGCTACGAATATAAATAAAAGAGTTAAACTTTTACTCAAATTTTTAAAAAATCTAAAAAACATCATTGCCCTAATGTAAGTGTGTCTTAATAATAAAAAATGCTTATAGTGTATTATAAGCTATTTATATAAATACAACAAAGTAAAAAAGCTTTTTTTTCGAAATGTATGATATATGTTTGTGATTATAATTTCTATCAATTTTTATCCCTGTTCTTCTTAAAATCTTCTAAATTAATTACATTAATTTCTTCAACATCAGAAGACTTTTTTTCGATTGGTCTCTTTTCTGTGTAATCACATTTCACACAATAAATCTCATCGTCATCAGGATTGATTGCTATAGTATCCTTCTCTTTACATGTTGGGCATATAGCACCAGCAATAAACTGAACAAACCTTTTCATTCTCTCATTTTCTCAAGATCTTTTAGTACAGGGTTTACATCTGGGAAAACATTAAACCATTTATTAAATGAGTGAGCGGCCTGGTGAACAAGCATCCCCATTCCGTCATAGACATTATCCGACTGGGTTCTAGCCCATATGCAAAAAGGTGTATCCACTAGAGAATAATTTAAATCATAAAAATATGTACCTTTTTGAATTGAAATCTTATCGCTAAGATCAAATTCTCCAGTAAGACCAGCAGATGAGCAATTTATTATGAGATCATATGAGTCTTTTGAATTTTGAAATGAGTCTATGTGAGTCATATTAGAAAACTTTCTTACTAGCCGCTCAGCATTCGCTTCAGTTCTATTCATAATGGAAATTTTTGAAACTTCTTCTCTTGCTACTTTATACAGAATACTTTCAGCAGCAGCTCCAGCTCCGATAAAAAGAACGCTAGTTTCTTTAAAGTTAAATTTTTTGTTAGCACTTATATCAGATATAAAACCCACGCCATCTGTTGAAAAGAGTGACATTTTTTCTTTCTCTTTAACAACTGTATTAACTGCATTTATAAACTTTGCTTCGTTTGATATCGCGCCTTCAATGTCAGCAGCTCTTTTTTTAAAAGGAAGGGTTATATTCAGTCCTCTGGAGAGAGGATCTTCAAAAAACTCTTTTATAAAGTTAACAAAATCAGATTCTGAAACTTTATATGGCAAATATTCTAAATTTATACCTTCATTCCTTGCAAATCTAGAATGTATAAAAGGTGATAAAGAATGTTCAATTGGATTTCCAACCACTCCTAGTTTGTATTTTTTAGACATTCCAGTCCTTGTTGATATAACTTATTAATTTTTCATGAAGAAGATCATATTCTGGAGATTTTTTATATGACCATTTTACATCAGCAGGCAAGGAGGCAAGAATCGATTCAATTCTTCCATTAGATTGAAGACCAAATGATGTTCCTCTATCGTATATTAAATTAAATTCTGCGTATCTGCCTCTTCGGAATAATTGAAATTCTTTCTGAGTGTCATTGTATTTATTATCTTTTCTTTTATTTATTATGTCTGAATATGACTCAACATAACATTCAGAAATGTTTTGAAGAAACTTCATACTTTCATTAATAGTTGAAAAGTCTGTTAAATTATCAAAAAAGATGCCTCCAACGCCCCTTCTTTCATTTCTATGGGGAATTTCAAAGTATTTATTACAGTTATCTGAAAAATCTTCATAAAAATTCCTTCCAAATGGTTCTAAAACCCTCTTTGCGCTTGAATGCCAATGAATAATATCCTCTTCATATGGTAAAAATGGTGTTAAATCATAACCTCCGCCTATCCACCAATCAGCTATATCATGATTTTGATCTAAAATAGCAAAAATTCTTACATTCATGTGGCTTGTAGGTATATGGGGGTTTTTAGGATGTGAGATTACTGAAATCCCCATAGCGCGATATCCGT
This sequence comes from uncultured SAR86 cluster bacterium, assembly GCA_902517425.1. Taxonomy (GTDB): domain Bacteria; phylum Pseudomonadota; class Gammaproteobacteria; order Magnimaribacterales; family D2472; genus SAR86A. The sequence continues at coordinate 49,007 of CABYCI010000004.1, forward strand.
ATTCTGCCTTTTTACTAAGTGTTTTTGCAAGAGCTGCTTTTGGTAAATCTTTGCCGTATATTGAAGAAAAATTTATAGCGCAGTTATCAAAAAAATTTCCGTTTGCAATAACTTGTGTTATGCCCCCACCCCCTTCAGGTCTGGTCCATTCATCGCGAGATACTTCTACATCATTTGAATCTTCAAAACTTGAAAATTTTTCAATTATGTAGGTTTGTATATCTCTAAAATTTTTTTCTAAATCTTGAATCATTAATTATGCTCGAATAATAGCTTTTGACTCTAAATCGATAATCTTTGAGGTACTATTATTTTCTCCAAGACTTTCATCATAGTATGCCAAATCATCATATTCAAAAAAATCAATAATATTGTGAGCATCATTGATGTTTTTCTTACCTGAAATATTTGCTGAAGTAGAAACTATGAAACCATTAAATGTTTTAAATAATGATTTTAAAGGTAAGTGATTACTTACTCTTACTGCTAATTTATTGGTATCATTTTTAAGATGGTTGGGTATATTTTCTTTGTACTTTATAAGAAATGTATAAGGTCCGGGCCAATAATCTGATAAATATTCTTTATCTGTTTTAGATAAATAACATAAGTTTTTCTCTACTGAATCGATCGAACTTGCAAGCAAGATAAACTTCTTTTTTTTATCCCTTTTTTTTAATTTAAATATGTTGTTAACTGCCGTTTTATTGAAAGCATCACAGCCAAGCCCCCATATAGATTCTGTGGGGTGAACAAGAATTTTTCCTGAATTGAGCCAGTCAATAGACGAGCTTGTATCTAGTGGAGCTTTATTCAATTATGAGTTAAGTTTTTTATCTTTTTCTAAAACTTCAGCTCTCATATTTTCTTTATATTCAACTAGCTTATCTGCAAGATTTTCATCAGAAGTTGCTAATATTTGAACGGCCAATATTGCACTATTTTTCGCCCCGCTTTTACCAACAGCAACTGTGGCAACAGGAACACCAGGTGGCATCATTGCGGTAGATAATAAAGCGTCTATTCCGCCCATGCCGCCGGACTCAATTGGTATGCCTATTACTGGCTTAGTTGAATGAGCTGCAACTGCGCCTGCTAAATGTGCTGCCATGCCTGCGGCAGCAATAAATATCTTACATCCGTTGTTTTCTGAGTTTTTTATTAAATCCATTACATCATAAGGAGTTCTGTGAGCTGACATAACATTTTTTGTATATTTGACCTCAAATGAGTCCAAAATCGGAAAAATTGCCTGTACAATGGGCAAATCCGAGTCAGACCCCATAATTATGGCTACTTGTGTTGTTTCGTTTGACATTTTTTTACTCTTAAATAATTAACTAGCTTATAATCACGCAATTATAATGAAAAATTAACAAATATGGCTAAAAAATTAAAAATTTTAATATTTCCGGATCCGCGTCTTAGAAAAGTTGCAGAGAAGGTATTAAAATTCGACAAAAGTCTACAAAGTTTAGCTGATGATATGTTGCTTACTATGTATGATGCAAATGGCATTGGCTTGGCAGCGACACAGGTAGATCAACATGTCAGATTAGTGGTTATGGATTTATCGGATGATAGAAATGAGCCACGTATCTTTGTTAATCCTTCATATAAAGTCTTACAAAATCATGATTTATTTGAATTTGAGGAAGGATGTCTCTCAATTCCTGGTTTTAATGAAACTATTTCAAGACCAGATAAAATTGAACTAAAGTGGCAAGATATCAATGGTAACGAGCATAATGAAGAACCAGAAGGCCTGCTAACTGTATGTATTCAGCATGAAATTGATCATTTGGAGGGTAAATTAATGGTTGATTATGTTAGTGCACTGAAAAGGGATAGAATAAGAAGTAAACTTTTAAAAGATTTTAAGCGAAAATAGCAGAAGTTATAAATTTATGAACATATTATTTGCAGGATCTCCCAAAAGCGCCTCAAGAATACTGAAATACCTTGTTGGAGTCGATGACACAAACATAAAAGGTGTCTTAACTAAGCCTGATAAAAGAGGCAAAAGGGGGAATGAATTATTACATTGTGAAGTTGCAAAAGTAGCAAATGGTCATAATTTAAAGCTATTAAAACCTATTTCATTAAATGATAAGGGCTTTAGAGATGATGTTGCATCTTTAGACATAGATTTCCTTATTGTTGCTGCATATGGCAAATTGTTACCAGAATGGTTATTAAGACTTCCAAAAATCATGCCTGTAAATGTTCATTTTTCTTTATTGCCTTTATATCGTGGTGCTTCTCCGATTCAATCTTCACTTATTAATGGTGACGATCAGACTGGGGTGTCATTCATGCAAATGACAAGTGGGCTTGATGAGGGACCGATTATTTTAAGCAAGTCAATGAAAATAAATAAAGACGATAATAAGGTTTTGTTAGAAGAAAGGTTAACTGATCTCGCAATAGAAAATATACTAAAAGTTTTAGTTAGTTTAAAAGAGGGATTGATGAATCCTATAGAGCAAGATCATTCGCAAGCCTCTTATTGCAATAAAATTTTAAAGGCTGAGTCACTAACAGACTTTAAGGATTCTGCAACTAATATAATTAACAAATTTAAGGCCTATTTTGAGTGGCCAGGCCTAAGCTTTATCTTTAAAGAAAATAGAATAAAGATACATGAAATATCAATTGTTAATGAGAAAAGCAGTGGAGCTGCTGGAAGTTTTAATAGGATAGATAGCTCTGGTATTTACTTTAATACATGTGATTACATAATAGTAATCACTTACTTACAATTCCCAAATAAGAATATTATATCCTCTTTAGATGCTTTTAATTCTTATCAATCTTTTTTTGAATAAAATTTATTTTTCATTTAACTCTTTTAATTATTGAAAAAGAGGTTTAATTTACACAATATGAAAGTACTAATCTTAGGTGCTGGTCGAGTTGGGGGCAGTCTTGCAAGAGCATTAGTTAATAATAACTATGATGTTGCCATTGTGGATCAAGACAAGACAGCGTTATCCGCCTTAGAAGAAAAATTAGATATTATGACTATTGAGGGTCACGCCGCTCATCCTATCTCAATAAAAAAAACTGGTGCTGACGAAG